>NZ_AMPR02000388.1:0-1308 GCF_000307735.3 Cupriavidus sp. HPC(L)
TGGCACCGTCAGCGCCATCGGCCCGATGCGCCGCCGCCGCGGCGTTGCGCTTGGCGGCGGCCTGCTGCAGCAGCCAGTCGCGATAGTCGTCGAGGTCGCCGTCGAAGGGCTGCAGACCGCCGTCGGCCACCAGCATGAACTGGTCGGTGGTGGCGCGCAGCAGATGCCGGTCGTGCGAGACCAGGATCAGCGTGCCCTCGAACTGCGCCAGCGCCATCGTCAGTGCCTCGCGCGTATCGAGGTCCAAATGGTTGGTCGGTTCGTCGAGCAGCAGCAGGTTGGGCTTCTGCCAGACGATCAGCGCCAGCGCCAGCCGCGCCTTCTCGCCGCCGGAAAACGGTTCGATCGGCGAGGTCGCCATGTCGCCGCGGAAATTGAAGCTGCCGAGGAAGTCGCGCAGTTCCTGCTCGCGCGTATCGGGCGCCAGCCGCGCCAGATGCTGCAGCGGCGAGTCGTGGTCGCGCAGCGTCTCGAGCTGGTGCTGGGCGAAGTAGCCGATCTGCAGGCCCTTGCCGTGCCGCAGCGTGCCGGCCAGCGGCGCTAGCGTATTGGCCAGCGTCTTGACCAGCGTCGATTTGCCCTGGCCGTTGGCGCCGAGCAGGCCGATGCGCTGGCCGTTCTGGATCGACAGCGTCAGGCCGCGCAGGATCGTCACCGGCGGCGGACCCGCGTAGCCGCAATCGACCGCGTCGAGCACCATCATCGGATTCGGGGCGGCATCGGGCTCGCGGAATTCGAACGAGAAGCCGGCCGCGGCGTGCACCGGCGCCAGCCGTTCCATCTTCTCCAGCGCCTTGACGCGGCTCTGCGCCTGGCGCGCCTTGGTCGCCTTGGCCTTGAAACGCGTGATGAACGATTCCAGGTGCGCGATCTGCTTTTGCTGGCGCGCGTAGGCGGCCTGCTGCTGCGCCATCTGCTGCAGCCGCAGCGTCTCGAACAGGCTGTAGTTGCCGCCATAGCGGCGCAGCTGCTGCTGTTCGATATGGACGGTGACGTTGCAGATCGCGTCGAGGAACTCGCGGTCGTGCGAGATCATCACCAGCGTGCCCGGGTAGCGCGCCAGCCAGTCTTCGAGCCAGACGATCGCATCGAGATCCAGGTGGTTGGTCGGTTCGTCGAGCAGCAGCAGATCGGACGGGCACATCAGCGCCTGCGCCAGATTCAGCCGCATGCGCCAGCCGCCGGAGAAGGCGGCGACCGGCTGGCCGACCTGCGCCAGCGTGAAGCCCAGGCCCAGCAGCAGCGCCTCGGCGCGCGAGGCCGCGGTGTAGCCGTCGGCGTCCGCGTAGGCCGCGTGCGCTTCGGCCT
>NZ_AMPR02000387.1:0-1310 GCF_000307735.3 Cupriavidus sp. HPC(L)
GCCGCGCCCGGATCGAGCAGGCGCTGCAGCACCACGGCGGCGTCGCTGGCGATCGCGTATTTCAGCGGGATCAGCTCGACCTCGCCCGACGCGGGCGCGTCGATTGCCGCGATGATCCGGCCGATGCGCCGCAGATTGTCCGCGTAGTCGGTGATCACCAGCGTGTTGTTGGCCGGATAGGCCGTGATCGTGTTGTTCGGCGCGATCATCGGGCGCAGCACCGGCACTAGCGCGTTGGCCGACTCGTAGTTCAGCCGGAACACCTGCGTCACGACCTGGCCGCCGCGGCTGGCGCCGGCGCCGACCACGGTCGGCGAGCCCTGCAGCTTGGCGTCGGCCTCGGGCACGACCTTGGTGAAGCCGTTGGCCTCGACCATCGCATAGCCCTGCATCCGCAGCACCGAGCCCAGCGTTTCCAGCGCCTGCGCCCGCGACACCGGCGCCTCGGTGACCAGGTTGACGGTGCCCTTGACGCGCGGGTCGATCACGAAGTTCTTGCCGGTGGCCTGGCCCACCGCGCGCACGACCGCTTCCAGGTCGGCGTTGACGAAATTGAGCACGACCTCGTCGCGGTTGCGCGGCGTGACGTCGGGCGGGGCCGGCACGGCGGGGCTCGCCTGTCCGGGTGCCTGCGCCCAGAGCGGGGCCGGCGCCATCAGCGACAGGGCGCACAGCGCCGTGACGGCGCGCGCGCAGGCGGTGGGCAGGATGGGGCGTCGGTCTGTTGTCGTCATAAGCGTCGGTTGGTTGCGCGGCCCGGTGCTTGGCGTGCTGCCTTGCGCCGGATCAGAAGCGCAGCCTGGTCACATTGTTCTCACGTCTTCCCAGCAGGCTCAATAGGGAGGCCAACTGATTCGCGGCGTCGGGATCCGCGTGGGCGGTGCCCTCGAAGCGCGCCTGGCGGCCCAGCGGTCCGCTGCCCTCCAGGTGCAGCGGCCCCGCCACCGTGGAGAGCCGCAGCATGCCGGTGGGGCCGGTCCAGTCGATCTCGGCGCGGTAGCTGCCGAGCGGCCGCAGCCGGCTGACGGCCGATGATACTTGGTCGATGCGAAGCGTCAGGTGGCCGTACAGTCCGGCCGGCCGGCCGCCGCTGCCCGCGTCCGCGCGAAAGCGGCCCTCCAGCGCGCTCCAGTCCAGCCGCATTGCGCCGTCCGGGCGCAGCGTGTTGAACGGCGCGCCGATGCCTTCAAGCAGCGAGGCCGGCAGCCGCAGCGAACCGGACTGGGCGCGCCAGCCGGACGGCGTCACCGTGACCGCGACCGGCGCCGGCATCGCCTCGGTGTGCTGGGCGACCAGCCGCAGCGAGCCGG
>NZ_AMPR02000386.1:0-1313 GCF_000307735.3 Cupriavidus sp. HPC(L)
GCGCGCCAGGCGCACCTGGCGCACCTGGTGCGAAACCCGGCTCGCCGGGCGCCGGTCAGCCCGGTTCCAGGGCCCCGGCCAAGCCGGCCGCGACGGAACCACGCTACCACCCGCATCTGCATCACCGCTGATCGCTGGGCCAGTGGGGCCATTGGGTCAGTGGGTCAGTGGGTCAGTGGGTCAGTGGCTCAGTGGCTCAGTGGGCTACTGGGGGCTGACCGTTGGTCCGCCGCCGGGTTCGCGCCCCCGGGCGCGTGCCGTGGTCCCACGGTGCGAAGATCGACCGGCCGCGGCGTGCGGACGCCACACTGTCGTTGACAACCCCGGCCCAGGCTATCCATCATTCTGGTCGGAAAAGAAGGCGCCCCGGATCGGCATTTGCCGCCGGGGACAGCCGCACAAGAAGGAACGGGAAATGATGCAGTGGATACGCCTGGTGGCGGGCGCGGCGGGAGTCGCCGCGCTGTTGGCGGGGTGCGCGGCGGTGCCGCCCGACGAGTCGCCGATGCGGGTGGCAGTACAACCGACGCGGGACGACGCCCGCGCTCTGGCCGTCGAAGTCTATACCTACGCCTATCCCCTCGTGCTGACCGATGTCACGCGCGACGTCATGGCGGCACGGGCCGCGGCCGGTGCGGCCGGTCAGACAGCCGTCAATACCTTTGTCCACCAGCGCGGCGCGCCGCGCCCCGGGGCCTCCGACATCGCGAGCCCGGACGCCGACACGTTGACCTCGATCGCCTGGCTCGATCTGTCGCGCGGGCCGGTCGTGCTCAGCGTGCCGGATACCCAGGGCCGCTACTACACGATCCAGTTGCTGGACGCCTGGTCCAACGTGTTCTCCGCGTTGGGCAAGCGGACCACCGGCACCCAGCGCGGCAACTATGCGATCGTCGGTCCGGACTGGACCGGCGCCTTGCCGGCCGGCGTGCGCGAGATCCGCTCTCCGACCGCGATGGCATGGGCGGCGCTCCATATCCAGGTCGACGGCAAGCACGATCAGGCGGCCGCGCAGCGGCTGCGGAACGGCTACCGTCTGACGCCGCTGGCAGCCTGGCCGAATGGCCGCCGCGCCTTGCCGGCGGTGCCGACGATCCCGCCGGCGGCGGTCGACCTGGAGACGCCTCCGGTCGAGCAGGTCGCCGCGATGGACGCGCAGGCGTTCTTCAACCGCTTTGCCTCGCTGCTGCCAGCCAACCCGCCGACCGCGGCGGAGGAGGGCATGATGCAGAAGGTACGCGGGCTGGGCATCGTGCCGGGCGCCCCGTATTCGACCACCGTGCTGGAACCGGAAACGGCGCGCGCGCTGCAGG
>NZ_AMPR02000385.1:0-1327 GCF_000307735.3 Cupriavidus sp. HPC(L)
CTGAAGGCGCCGACGCTCGATCTCGACGCGCTGCGCGCGCTGTCGACCGCGATGCCGCTCGATACCGCGCTGGCGCGCAAGGTGCGCGCGCTGCGGCCGTCGGGCCGCCTCGACAATCTCGACATCACCTGGACGCGGGAGCGCGGCGGCCTGCTGCAGCGGCAAGGCGGCCCCACCCGCTACCAGGTGCAAGGCACGCTGCGCAACGTGTCGGTGCGCGAACAGCCGGCCGAACCGGCCTACGACAAGGACGGCCACGCGAATCTGGGCGTGCCCGGCTTCAGCGGCCTGTCCGGCAGCTTCTCCTTCGACCAGCAGGGCGGCAACGCGCGCTTCGAGGGCACCCAGGCCACGCTGACCTTCCCCGGCGTATTCGAAGACCCGCGCCTGCCCTTCGACGAACTGGCCGGCGCGTTCCAGTGGCGGCGAGAGGGCGGCAAGCTGGCGGTGCGCAGCGACGGCATCCGCTTCGCCAACGCCGATACGGCCGGCACCGTGCGCGGCAGCTGGCGCGAAGGCGGCGACGGCCATGCCGGCATTGCCGAGCTCGACGGCCAGCTGGCCCGCGCGCAGGTCGCACGGGTGCCGCGCTATCTGCCGCTGCACGTGCCGGCCAGCACGCGCCACTATCTGGCGGGCGCGCTGGCCGGCGGCGAGTCCGAGGCGGTGCGCTTCCAGGTCAAGGGCGATCTCGCCCACTTCCCCTTCCAAGGCGACGCCGCGCGGCATGGCGACTTCCGCGTCGACGTGCCGCTGCGGCAGGCGTCGTATCAGATCGATCCGCACGGTCCCGACGGCAAACCGCTCTGGCCGCTGTTCACCGAAATCGACGGCAGCCTGCAATTCGAGCGCGGCGCGATGGCGCTGAACGTCGAGCGGGCAGCGGTGCAGGGCCTGCCCGGCGTGGCGCTGCGCGACATCAAGGGCCGCATCGACGAGCTGGACCACCGCGGACGGCTGACGCTGGACGGCAGCGCCAGCGGCCCGATGCAGGGCTTCCTGCGCTATATCGCCAGCAGCCCGGTGCGCGAGTGGACCGGCAACTTCACCGGCGAGGCGCGCGGCCAGGGCAATGGCGAACTGCGGCTGAAGCTCGATCTGCCGCTGGCCGATGCCGCGCGCAGCAAGGTGGACGGGCAGTACCGGCTGACCGGCAACGACGTGGTACTGGCGCCGGGCCTGCCGGTACTGGGCGGCGCCACCGGCACGGTGGTCTTCAACGAGCACGGCTTTCAGCTCGACGCGGTGCGCGCGCGACTGCTCGGCGGCGAGGTGCGCGCCAGCGGCGGCAGCCAGTCCGACGGCACGGTGCGCGTGACCGCGGCCG
>NZ_AMPR02000384.1:0-1334 GCF_000307735.3 Cupriavidus sp. HPC(L)
AAGGGCGAACCGGTCTACGGCATCCGCTGGCGCGCGGTCGGCCATTACAACAAGGCCACGATCAACGCCAACGGCAGGGCCGGCGCGGTGCTGAACCTGCGCGACGCCAGCCGGCCCTACCCGCTGCAGGCCGATGTGCGCGTCGGCAGCACCCGCGCGCAGATCGAGGGCACGCTGACCGAGCCGGCCCGGCTCGCCGCGCTGGACCTGATGCTGCAGCTGTCCGGCGAGAGCATGGCGGACCTGTACCCGCTGACCGGCGTGGTGCTGCCCGAGACCCCGCCGTATCGCACCAACGGCCGCCTGACCGCGACGCTGCGCAAGGGCGCGTCGGTCTACCGCTATCAGGACTTCAGCGGCCGGGTCGGCGGCAGCGACCTCGGCGGCACGCTGACCTATACGCAGCGCGATCCGCGCCCGCTGCTCGCCGGCGAGCTGGTGTCGAAGCAGCTGCGCTTCGAGGACCTGGCGCCGCTGATTGGCGCCAACGCCAAGCCGGGCCAGGCCGCGCCGCGCAGCCCGGTACGCCAGCCGGCCGACAAGGCGCTGCCGGTGGCGCCGTTCCGCACCGAACGCTGGGACGATATCGACGCCGACGTACGCTTCACGGGCCAGCGCATCATCCGCGACGTCGATCTGCCGATCAACAATCTGCAGACCCATATCGTGCTGCAGGACGGCGTGCTGAACCTGAAGCCGCTGAACTTCGGCGTGGCCGGCGGCACGCTGACTTCGAACCTGCAGCTGAACGGCAAGCGCACGCCGATGGGCGCGACCATCGACATGACGGCACGCCGGCTGAAGATCAAGCAGCTGTTCCCCAATCTCGAATCGATGCGGGCCAGCGTCGGCGAAATCAATGGCGCGGCCAAGCTGTCGGCCACCGGCAATTCGGTCGCCGCGCTGCTCGGCTCGTCGAATGGCGAGGCGCGGCTGCTGGTCGAGAACGGCACCATCAGCAAGTTCATCCTCGAGGCGATGGGGCTGAACGTCGGCAGCGTGATCATCGCCAAGCTGTTCGGCGACAAGCCGGTACAGATCCATTGCGGCGTGGCGGACTTCACGTTCACCAACGGCATGGGCCGCGCCCGCACCTTCGTCATCGACACGCAGGACGCCACCATCAATGCGACCGGCGTGGTCGACCTGGCCAGCGAGCGGCTGGGCCTGACGATCAACCCGGACTCCAAGGGGATGCGTGTGTTCTCGCTGCGCTCGCCACTGTACGTGGGCGGCACGCTGAAGGACCCGCGCGTCAGCCCCGACATCGGCGTGCTGGCGCTGCGCGCCGGCGGCGCGGTCGCGCTGGCGCTGCTGGCGCCGGTCGCGACGGT
>NZ_AMPR02000383.1:0-1343 GCF_000307735.3 Cupriavidus sp. HPC(L)
CCTGCGCCGAACGCTGCCGCGCGGCCGGCGCCGCAAAGATGCCGACGAAGCGATCGCGGGCGGGATGGTCCGGCGCCGCCTTCCACACGCAATAGACTTCCGACGGCACGGTGCTGTGCTTCAGCGGCCGGAACGCCGCGCCGGCGAGCGCCGAATGCCGCAAGGCCGCCGGCACCACCGCCACGCCCATCCCCTGCGACACAAGCGACACGACCGACAGCCAGTGCCGGACCTCGTGGCGGATCTGCGGATAGAAGCCCTCGGCCGCGCACATGTCGACGATCCGCGCGTAGTAGTCGGGCGATGCGTTGCGCGAGAACAGCACGAACGTCTCGCCGCGCAGCTCGGTCAGCGCGATGGTGCGTCGGCTCGCGAGCCGATGGGCGGACGGCATGCAGCAGACGAAGGGCTCGCTGTGGATCAGCCGGGTGGCCAGCTCGTCCGGCACGCGGCTCGTGTGGATGAAGCCGACGTCGAGCTGCCCGTGCAGCAGCGCCTCGATCTGTTCCTGCGAGTTGAGCTCGGTCAGCGCGATCTGGATGCCGGGCTGGTCGGCCTCGAACTGCTGCAGCTTCTGGGGCAGCCCGCGGTACAGCATCGACCCGACAAAGCCCACGCGCAGCCTGCCCACCGCACCGGCTTCGATCTGCCGCGCCAGCAACCGCGCCTCCTCTGCCTGCGCCAGCAGCGCGGTCGCCGATTCGCGAAAGGCCCGCCCGGCCGCGGTCAGGCGCACGCCCTTGCTGTCGCGCTCGAACAGCCGGGCGCCGACCGACGCCTCGAGCTGCTGGATATTCAGCGACAGCGGCGGCTGCGAGATCGACAGCCGGCGCGCGGCGCGGCCGAAATGCAGTTCGTCGGCCAGCACGAGGAAATAGCGCAGATGGCGAAACTCCATGACAGGGGCGGCGTTCGATGACGCTTCGATGAAGGTGGAAAGGGGCCCAAACGAGCCTCGGAAACGGGCCTCATTCTATGCCTACAGTTTCCGCCCGGCATGCCGTTATCCCTTCGATGTGCCGGCTGAACAGGTAGCGCGCCCGCTGCAATGCCGGTTGCGCCAACGGCGAACACAAGGCCCCCGTGACGCACCATGACCACTACCAGACCCTAGGCGTTGCCCCGACGGCCACGGCGGACGAGATCCGGCAGGCGTATCGGCGGCTGGCCATGCGCTGGCATCCGGACCGCAATCCGGACGATCCGCAGGCCGCGGAAGAGCGGTTCAAGCGATTGCAGCATGCGTTCGCGGTGCTCAAGGACGCCGGCCGCCGGATGGCCTACGACGCCGAGCGCGCGGCGCCGCGCGGCGGCTCCGGTCACGGCGGGGGCAATGGCGCAGG
>NZ_AMPR02000382.1:0-1356 GCF_000307735.3 Cupriavidus sp. HPC(L)
CGCGCTGCGCCCGCATCGCGGCGAGGGCGGTGGCGATCGCGGCGAGATCGGCGTCGGTACGGCGGCGTGCCGCCAGCTCGGCACAGGCGGTCTCGGCCATCACGCGCAGTTCGAACAGGTGCGTGAGCGTCGGTCCGTCGGCCGGGCCGCCGTCCGCACCGGCGGCATCGCCGCGCAGCCGCCAGACCTGTCCGCCCGGCGTGTCGGAGACGTAGGCGCCCGAGCCCTTGCGCGTAACCAGCACGCCGTCGGCCTTCAGTTGCGCGATGGCCTCGCGCACGATCGGCCGGCTGACGCCAAACGCCGCCGCCAGGGCGGACTCGGCCGGCAGGCGCGCGCCGGCAACGAAGCGGCCCGCGCCGATATCGGCGCGGATCGCTTCGGCGATCCGTGAAGCCAGGGAGGAGGGGCGGGTGAGGGGTTCCAAGCAGGGTTCCGTTGGCGGGTCGTCGGTAAATGGGCCAAAGGTGGCCGCGTCGGGCTGGGTTGTCGTGGCAATCTGTAAGGCTGTCAGACAGCTTTGGCGAGATTCTGGCGTTACTCGACGCCTGCGTCAAGGCGGAAACGGTGGGCCCCCGCCAGCGCCACACCGCCATCCGCCCGGCGGCCCGTTCCGCTATCCCCCTTAGGTAGGGTGTCGCTAAACCTTTGGGGCCTGGCGCCGATAGCTGTGGAATCGGGAGGCGCGGCCGCGGCCCGGCGGCCGCCCCCGCACTGTCGCCCACGGCCGTGGGCATTGAAATTGGGACGCCGATGATTCCTCTGACACCGAACGACCTGCCGGTCGGCCAGCCCTTGCCGTGGTCGCTGCTCGACGGGCAGGGCAACCTGTTGCTCGGCAGCGGCAAGGTGCTCGCCGACGGCCGCGACGTCGCGCTGGTGTTTCGCCATGGCTCGGTGTGCCGGCCCGATCCGCTACCGCCCGACGATGCCGCGCCGGTCGGTGCGGTGCGTGTCGATCCGGTGCCCGCGCAGGCCTCGGGCCCGCTCGGTCTGCAGGTCGGCACGCTGCTGCAGATCAAGGCGCCCGACGACGGCGGCCGCGCGGCGGCGAGCCGGCTGATCGGCTTTATCGAACAGGGGCTGTTCGTCAGCTGGCCGCAGTTCGGCGGCAACGACGCCACCTTCCAGGCGGGCGAAGAGGTGCTGCTGCGCGGCTTCACCGGCCAGTCGATCCACAGCTTCCGCTGCACCGTGACCGCGGTGTGCCGCAGTCCGTTCCGTTACCTGGTGCTGTCCGTGCCGACCGAGGTGCAGCAGGTGCCGGTGCGCAGCAGTCCGCGCGTGCAGACCCGGCTGGCGGCGCAGCTGATGGATCAGGACGGCGACGCGGCCGGCGCGCCGCGACTGGCGGTG
>NZ_AMPR02000381.1:0-1387 GCF_000307735.3 Cupriavidus sp. HPC(L)
GGCGCTTGCGGCGCGGGTGCGGGCGCGGGCGATTGCGGTGCGGCCGGCGCGGGCTTGCCGGTGGAGCCCTCCATATTGCCGAGCAGGTACAGCTCGAGCGGATTCGGCGTCGAGAAGCTGTCGGTCGGCAGCGGGGCGCCCGCTTGCTGCATCGGCTGCACCAGCCGCGGCGTGATGATGAAGATCAGCTCCGACATGTCCTGCTGGAACGACGTGCTGCGGAACAGCGCACCGAGCACCGGCACTTCGCCGGCACCGGGCAGCGCCTTCAGCGCGCCGCGCGCGTTGTTCTGCAGCAGCCCGCCGATGGCGAAGCTCTCGCCGTCGCGCATCTGCACGGTGGTGGACGCGCGCCGCGTGGTGATCACCGGCAGGATGGTCTGGCCCGTCAGCGTCGCGCCGGTCACGGTGGCGCCGGTCGGCGACAGCTCGGACACTTCCGGTGCGACCTTCAGGTTGATGCGGCCGTTGGCCAGCACGGTCGGCGTGAACTTCAGCCCCACGCCGAATTCCTCTTCCTGCAGCGTGATGGTCGGCACGCCGCCTACCACCGCGTTGCTCTGCGCCACCGGGATATAGATCTTGCCGCCGGCGAGGAAGCTCGCCTCCTGGCCGCTCAGCGTGACCAGGTTCGGCTCGGCCAGGATCTTGACCAGCGAGTCGTTCTTCTGCGCATCGATCGCGATGTCCAGCGGCAGGTTGTTGGCCTTGCTGCCGAAGATGGCGGTGCGCGAGCCGGTCAGCAGCGAGGTCACCAGGCCGCCGGTCCACGAGCCGATGCCGCCCTGCAGGTTCAGCTGCGAGCCGAGCTGGTTCAGCAGCGTCTTCGAGACTTCGGCGACCTTGACCTCGAGCATCACCTGCTGCGGCGTGTCGACGCTCAGCATGTTCAGCACGCCGCCGTTCTTCGCCTCCTTGTCGCCCTGCGCGACCGCGGCATAGGCGCGCGCGATCTCGACCGCCTGCTGGGCCGCCTGCGCGCTCGACACGCTGCCGGTCAGCACCAGGTTGTCGGCCGCGGTGGCGACGCGGATGCCGCGCTCGGTGGGCATCAGCTGCGCCAGCGAGCCCTGCAGGCCGCCGGCATCGACGTTGACCGCGATATTGATCACGCTGCAGGCGCCGCTGCGCCCCTGCACGATCATGTTGGTGGTGCCCAGGCTGCGGCCGAGCACGTACATCGTCTGCGGCGACACCATGGTCGCCTGCACGACCTCGGGATTGCCGACGGTCCGGTTGCGCACCGGCTCGGGCAGCGGGATCAGCGTCGACTTGCCGATCGGCACCACCACATGGCTTTCCTCGCGTACCGCGCCGCTGCAGTTCGGCCCGCGCGTGTCGGCGGCGGGCACCGGTGCGCGCGCCGGCGCCATGCTGATGGTCATCT
>NZ_AMPR02000380.1:0-1435 GCF_000307735.3 Cupriavidus sp. HPC(L)
GGTCGGCGCGCCCGGCGTCGGCACCGGCAAGCCATGCCCGGAATGCGGCGCGCATGCGCTGCACAAGGTCGATGGCTGCGCCAAATGCGCCAATTGCGGCTACGTCGGCGAGTGCGGCTAGTGCGTGCCGCTGGGCGGCGGTGGCTTGCCCGCTCCCCCCGGCCTCTCTCCCGCGCGCGGGAGAGGGGAGAAATGCGGTAGCGCTCGCGACGGCGACGCCTCGACCAGCCCGTCCCGCGGCCGCGCTGCCGCGGCACGCCATTTGCTACAATCGCCGCCATGAGTTACCAAGTTCTAGCGCGCAAATGGCGCCCCAGGGATTTCACCACGCTGGTCGGCCAGGAGCACGTGGTGCGCGCGCTCACGCATGCGCTGGAACAGCAGAGGCTGCATCACGCCTACCTGTTTACCGGTACGCGCGGCGTCGGCAAGACCACGCTGTCGCGCATCCTGGCCAAGGCCCTGAATTGCACCGGGCCTGACGGCAACGGCGGCATCACCGCGCAGCCCTGCGGCGTCTGCAAGGCCTGCACCGAGATCGATGCGGGCCGCTTCGTCGACTACATCGAGATGGACGCGGCATCGAACCGCGGCGTCGACGAGATGGCCCAGCTGCTCGACAAGGCGGTCTACGCGCCGACGGTCGGACGCTTCAAGGTCTACATGATCGACGAAGTGCATATGCTGACCAACCACGCCTTCAACGCGATGCTGAAGACGCTGGAAGAGCCGCCGGGCCACGTCAAGTTCATCCTCGCCACCACCGACCCGCAGAAGATTCCGGTCACGGTGCTGTCGCGCTGCCTGCAGTTCAATCTGAAGCAGATGCCGCCCGGCCATATCGTCAACCACCTCGACCGCATCCTGGCCGAGGAGGGCATCGCGCACGATGGCAATGCGCTGCGGCTGCTGGCGCAGGCCGCGCACGGTTCGATGCGCGACGCGCTGTCGCTGACCGACCAGGCCATCGCCTACAGCGCGGGCGAGGTGTCCGAGGCGTCGGTGCGCGGCATGCTGGGCGCGATCGACCAGAGCTATCTGGTGCAGCTGCTCGACGCGCTGGCCGCCGAGGACGGCGCCGCGATGCTGGCGGTGGCCGACAGCATGGCCGACCGCAGCCTGTCGTTCGCCGGCGCGCTGCAGGACCTCGGTTCGCTGCTGCACAAGATCGCGCTGGCGCAGGCGGTGCCGGCGTCGGTGCAGGAGGAATGGCCCGAGGCCGGCGAGGTGCGCCGGCTGGCCGCCGCCTTCGATCCGCAGGAAGTCCAGCTGTTCTACCAGATCGCCAATCTCGGCCGCAGCGAGCTCGCGCTTGCACCGGACGAGTACGCCGGCTTCACGATGACGCTGCTGCGGATGCTGGCGTTCCGGCCCTCGGCGATGCCGTCGGCGCCGGCGCCGGCGGGACCGGCGACGACCGGTGCGCGGCGGATGC
>NZ_AMPR02000379.1:0-25677 GCF_000307735.3 Cupriavidus sp. HPC(L)
CAGATGCCCCTGGCGCAGCGCCGCCGCCAACGCGGGCTCGTCGACCACGCCGCCGCGCGCGGTATTGATCAGCACCGCGCCCGGGCGCATCGCGGCGAGGCGACGCGCATCGAGCAGATGCCGGGTCGCCGGCACCAGCGGCACGTGCAGGCTGACCGCATCGGCCTCGGCGAGCAGCGCATCGAGACCGCGCGGCGCGACGCCGCTGCGTTGCCAGACCGGATCGTCGTCGCGCAGCATCGGATCGTGCGCGACCACGCGCATACCGAAGGCCTGCGCCAGCGCGGCGGTCTGCCGGCCGATGTCGCCGAAGCCGATCAGGCCCAGCGTCTTGCCCAGCGTCTCGCGGCCCTCCGACAAGCGCGCGCGCGGCCACTTGCCCTGCACCACCTCGCCGCTGCTCTGATAGGCGCCGCGCAGCAGCATCGCCGCCGTGGTGACGACGTACTCGGCGACCGAGCGCGCATTGGCGCCGGTGGCCGGAATCACGCGGATGCCGCGCGCCTTGCACGATTCGACGTCGATATTGTCCAGGCCGACGCCGAGCCGCCCCACCACGCGCAGGCGCGGCGCGCTGTCGAGCAGCGCCGCATCGACCTGCGTGCGGTTGCGCACGATCAGCGCGTCGGCCGAAGGGAGCGCCGCCAGCAGTTCGGCGCGGCGGTCGACCCAGTCGGGCTCGTAGCGCAGTTCGAACCCGGGGGTCAGCGCGGCCACCGCGTCCGGGTCCATGAACTCGCTGATGCAGATCCGCTTCATCAGGCCGACTCGTGGATGCGGGTCAGCACGAACTCGCGGTGGCCCAGTGCCTCGGCCGCGGTCCAGCGGCCGTTGGCGGTGGCCAGCATGCACTCGAGCAGCTTGTCGCCGGTCTGGTCGAGGTTCAGCTCGCGCTGCAGCAGTCCGGAGCAATCGACGTCCATGTGCTCGCTCATCAGCCGCACGGTGCGTGGATTCGCACACAGCTTGATCACCGGCACGATCGGGTTGCCGATCACGTTGCCCTGCCCGGTCGGGAAGAAATGCACGACGAAGCCGGAGGCCGCGCACAGCGTCACCATCTCGGCCGCGGCCGACGACGAATCCATGAACCACAGGCCCGGATGCGTCGGCTCCTCGGCCTTGTCGAGCACGCCGTCGACGGTGCACTTCTTGCCGATCTTCTGGATGTTGCCCAGCGCCTTCTCCTCGATCGTCGTCAGGCCGCCGGCGATATTGCCCTTGGTCGGCTGCGACTCCGACAGATCGGTGGTCTTCCAGCGGTCGATCATGCCCTGGTAGCGCTCGAACATCGCCATGAACTGATGGCGGACCTCGTCGTTGGCGCAGCGTGCCGCGACGATATGCTCGCCGCCGGTCAGCTCGGAGGTCTCGCCGAACACCAGCGTGGTGCCAAGGGGATGCAGCTTGTCGAAGGCATTGCCGACGGTCGGGTTGGCGCCGCAGCCGGACGTGGTATCCGACTCGCCGCACTTGGTCGACACCCACAGGTCGGCGATCGGGCATTCGACGCGATGCAGCGCCGTGGCGTACTGCACGAATTCCTTGGCGGCCTTCGATGCACGCTTGATGGTCTCGTGGTCGCCATGGCCCTCGATGCCGAAGCCGACCACCGGCTTGCCGGTCTTCGCGATGCCGTCGACCACGCGCTTGGTCCAGCCGTCCTCGATACCGATCACCACCACGGCGGCGACGTTGGGATTGCTGCCGGCGCCGATCAGCGTGCGGAAATGCAGTTCCAGGTCCGGGCCGAACTGCAGGCGGCCATAGGGATGGGGGATCGCCATCGTGCCCTTGATCGCATGCGCGACGGCCTCGGCGGCCGCGTTGGACAGGTCGTCCAGCGGCAGGATGATCACGTGGTTGCGGACGCCGACGCGGCCGTTGTCGCGGCGGTAGCCCCAGAAGGTGGTGTTTTGGTCGATGATGGACATGGCTTGGTATTCGGTTCTCGGATGACTGGATCGCCTGGTCGGGCGTGAATGGCTGCGCGGCGATCGATGCACCGTCCCGCGCGGATCGCCGGGCGGCGATGCCTTACCAGCGTTTGGTCTTGATGTTGTGCACGTGGGCGTGCTCGCCGGCCTTGATCGGCGCGACCACCTTGCCGATGTCGACGCCGTATTTGTAGACCGTGTCGTTCGGCGCCATGTCGCGCAGCGCGACCTTGTGGCCGATCGGGATCGGCTGGCGCGCGGTCACCGTGATGGTGCGGTCCTCATCCATGATCCAGGCGTTCAGCTCGGTGCCCGCCTCGATCCCTTCCACCACGGCCACGGCCACCGTGTCCTTGGCGTCGTGCAATACGACGTGAATCATCGTTGTGTCTCCTCTGTGGGTTGGTGCGTGCATCGGATCATAGGTGCTCGAAACATAAAGGTCAACCAACTCATCTATATGAATTAGATGTATATGGTTGTGCGCTCCGGCGCGTTCGTGCTCGCCAACCCTAACTTGCCTTTGAAATGAGAAGCGTTTGCTGTCGCACTGACGCAGCAGCCCGAGCGTCCGAAGATCGGCTCGCGGAGCTTTCCCTGGCCGCGGCCGCGCGGCATCCAAGGGAGATCGGCCGCCCAACCTCCGCCTACCCGGGAGAGTCGGCCATGCGTCCGATCAGACTGCTGTTGGTGGCGTCGCTGCTGCTGAACCTCGCATTCGTCAGCGCCACCGTGATGGCGATCCACCGCCTTGGCGGCATCAGCTATCTCGCCTTCAAGCTCAAGCACCGCGACGATGGCTCGGGCTACAGCGCCGGGCGGCTGCAGCATCTGCGCTCGCTCGATGCCGCGCTGCCCGCCGGCAAGATCGTGTTCGTCGGCGACTCGATCACCGAAGCCGGGGAATGGTCGGAGTTTCTCGGTCACGGCGATGTGGTCAATCGCGGCATCGGCGGCGATTCGACCGCGCGGATTCTCGACCGCATCGAATCCGTCGCCGGTACGCGGCCGTCCAAGCTGTTCCTGATGGCCGGCATCAACGACCTGGGCGCCTTCGACGAACGCGAGGTGTTCGACCGCTATCGGCAGATCGTCGACACGGTCAAGCGCGTGTCGCCCGGCACGCGGATCTATCTGCAGAGCACGCTGCCGGTCAACCGCGAGATCCGCGACACCGGCCGCGACAATGGCCGTGTCGCGCAGCTCAACGCGCTGCTGGCCGGACTGGCGGCCAGGGACGATCGCGTCGAGTGGATCGACGTCGGCCGCGCGCTGGCGGACCGCGACGGCAACCTGGACCGCGCGTACACCTATGACGGCGTGCATCTGAACGGCGCAGGCTATGCGCGCTGGAAGGCCGTGATCCTGCCGTATCTGCAGGGCACCAGCGTGGCCGTGCGATAGCGCTCCCCGCCTTCCGCGCCGATGCGATCGGCGAACACGGGCGGCGTGCCAGAACCGGCTTCTGGTATGTTGAGCGTCGCGTCTTGCGCCTGACAGCGTTCGACGCTTCCCCACTGCCCCGGATGAGCCCGGAGGAGTCCGCCATGTTCCAGGTGATCGCCCCTTGCCCCGCGTTGGCGCCCTACGTCAACGGCTACTGGTTCGTCCAGGACCTGGAGGGCATGTATGAAGGGCAGCCGATCGTGACCTGCCCTTACCCGGGCGCGGTGCTGTCGGTCAACTTCGGCCGTCCCAATGCGATGGAGGGCGGCCCCACCGTGCCCAAGGTCTCGCTGCTGGGTTTCCAGTCGGCCAGCCGCCGTTGGCGCTCGTGGTCGGACACGTATTTCGTCATGGCGATGCTCGGCGCCGTGGGATTGGCGCGGCTGTTTCCCGGCATTGGCGCGGACTGCAAGGATCGCCTGATGGACCTCGCGGGCTATCTGGGCGACGGGGCGGCCTGCGCGCTCGAGGCAGACCTCAGCGCGGCGTGGTCGCCGGGCCGGATCGCCCGCCAACTGGACGACTGGCTGCTGCGGCGCCTCGACGCCATCCGGGCGCCAATGGAACTGCCAACTCTCGCGGCAGCCCACGCGCTGTTGCGGCAAGGCCGGCAGGTGCAGGACATCGCCCGGCTGACCGCCGTCGATCGCCGCCAACTGCATCGATGGTTCGAGCGGCATCTCGGCCTCGGCCCCAAGCAGCTGATGGACCTGGAGCGGCTGCAGTCGAGCATCCAGGCCGTGCAACGCGGCGATGGGGACGCGCTGTCCGGCTACAGCGACCAGGCCCACCAGATCCGCAACTGGCGGCGCCGGCTGGCCCAGACTCCAGGCGGCTACGCCCGCGCCGGACCATCGCCGCTTGCCGAACACTTCGGCGCGCAATCGACTGACGGCCCGGCCTTCTACCTCTGACGGCGCGGCGTCCGGCGTCCCAAACGTTCAATACGGCGCGTCCGCGCGGCGGCATCCTGCCGGTGGCACACGACAGGAGGTACGGATGGACGTGGATGAAATTGCGCTGGAACGATCGCTGGTCGACTACACCGATGGCGAGACGACCTTCGAGGGTTACGTGGCCCGGCCCGCCGGCCTCGGGCCATCCGCGCCGTGCGTGCTGCTGGCCCACGAGTGGAGCGGGCTGAGCGATCCCATCAAGCGCAGCGCGGACCGGCTGGCCGCATTGGGCTACGTCTGCTTCGCCGCCGACGTCTATGGCAAGGGAGTCCGCGGCGACCCGATGGGCGACAACTCGCGTCTGATGAATCCGATGCTCGCCAACCGTGCCCTGCTGAGGCAACGGCTGCTGGCGGGGCTCGATGCCGCCATGGCGCTCCCCGGCGTCGATCCGGCCCGCATCGCCGCGGTCGGCTACTGCTTCGGCGGCCTGTGCGCGCTCGACCTGGCGCGCGCGGCGCCGCCGAATCTGGTCGCCGCGATCAGCATTCATGGCGTGCTACAGCCGCCACGGATCGACCGGCAAGGGCCGATTTCCGCAAGCGTGCTGCTGTTGCACGGGTGGGAGGACCCCGTCGCGCCGCCGGCCGATGTGCTGGCCATCGCCAGGGAACTGACCGACGCAGGGGCGGACTGGCAGTTGCACGCCTATGGGCACGCCCGCCATGCCTTCACCTTCGCCGGCGCGAACTTCCCGGAACGGGGGATCGTTTATGACCCCAGGGCCGACAGGCGCTCATGGGCGGCGATGAAGGGATTCCTGGCCGAGCAACTGGGGGCGTAAAGCTCACGGCCAGCCGTCTTCTTGTAACGCAAAAAAAACAGCGGCGAATCCCTCCGGGCATTCGCCGCCGCATACTCCCGCACTGCCTTACTTCTGTTGCTGCTGCTTGCGCTCGCGCTGTTGGCCGCCTTGCTGCTGGCCGCCCTTGCTTTGTTGCTGTTGTTGCTGCTGCTTGCTGCCGCTCTTTTGGCCTTGGCCTTGCTGCTGTTGCTGAGTCATGATGGTCTCCGGATGTGCGGACATGACGTCCGGACCCGAATGGATGCATCGAGCGTGCCAGCGGACAGATCGGGCGTGATACCGACGTGAGGAGACCTATCGTCCGCAGCGCAGGCGTCATGCGCTTCGGCAAGGCAGTCGCTAAGGCAGTCGGTGTCGCAGAATCTGCACGAGGTATTGTCAATGCTGCAAACGAGCCTTGGCCCACGGCAGCTATCCGCCTTGCAGCGCCTCCGGCGACAGCGTGCCGAGCCAAGCCACCAGCGCCAGGATGACCGTGGCGCAGCCGGTTTCCAGCCACAGGCTGCGGCGCAGCGCCGCTGCCGCCGAGCGCGCTTCGCCTGAAGCCAGCGCCGCTGCCAGGCGCGGGCTGAAGCGATAGCGGTTGAGCGCGGCAAGCCCCAGCATCGCGCCGAACAGCGCGAGCTTCGCCAGCAGCAGCTGACCGTAACCGGTGGAGGCGATGCCGGCCAGCGACGGGCCGACGATCAGCCAGTAGTTGATGGCGCCGGTCAGCACCAGCGTGGCGACGACCAGCGTGCCGACGCGTGCAAACCCGCTGGCGGCGCGAGCGAGCATCGCCACCTTGGCCGTGGTGGCGCGGCGCACACCGGCGGCCATGCAGACGAAGGCGAGCAGCGCGCCGACCCAGGTACCGGCCGCAAGCAGATGCGCGATGTCGGCGCCCAGATGCACGTAGCGGCGGGCTCCCTCGTCCATGGCGCCGTGGCCGGACCACGCCAGCGTGGCGAGCGCCACGGCCGCCGCGACGGTTGCACTGCCGAGACGAAGCGCGTGTGGCAGGCCACGGATGGAAAAGGCAAGCAACACGGCGAGCAGCGCCGCCATCCGCACGCTCCAGGCCAAGCCGAAGTCGGTCGCGGTCAGCACCATGCCGACGGTTTCCCGGTCCAGCAGTGCGTATTGCGCGACGCCCGACAGCGCCTTGGCCATCAGCAGCAAATTGCCGACGGACAGAAGCAGGCCCGCGATCGCGCCACCGACTGCCGCGTACAGCACCGATGTGGCGAAGCGCGATTGCCGCTCGTCTCCGCGCAGCCCGTGCACGACAAAAAACGGCAGCCCGAACACCAGCATCAGGTCCAGGTACAGCGCAAACCGCAGCAGGACGGTCGGCCAGTCCGGCGGCATCGGCTCACTTCACCTGGAACGAGATCCTGCCGGTGACCGGGTGCGTGTCGGACGCGACGGCACGCCATTCCAGACGGTAGCTGCCCGGCGACAGCGGCTTTGCGGGCGTGACAACCAGCGTCCTGGGGTCGTCGCCCGGCGCCACGGTGGCCGCGATCTTCATCGGACCATGGTCGGCCATGCCGGGCATGCCGATCATCAGCAGATTGGCGCCGGAAAATTGCTTGACCAGAGCTTCCGAGAACCGCAGCTCGATCCGCTCCGGCGCCGACACCTGCGCGTGATCGGCCGGCGTCGAGGACAACAGCTTCGGATGCGCGAACGCGGTCTGGCCGATCAGCAGGGCCGCACCGAGCGACAGCAGTTGGATGGTCTTGCGGATAGCGCGCATGGCAGCCCTCCAGAAAGTCTTGCAATCACGAAAACCCGGCTCAGAACCACACGCGCACGCCGGCGACAAAGCGCGTCTCGCCGCTGCGGCCGCCGGACGCGCGGACCATGTCCGCCGTATTGCCGAACGTCTGGTAGCACTCGACGCCGATATACGGCGCGAACTGGCGGCTGAACTCATAGCGTAGCCGCACGCCAACCGCGCCGTTGGACAGGCCGCTGCCGACGCCGACCTCGCGGTCGTTCTTGCCGTAGACATTGGCCTCGATGCGCGGCTGCAGGATCAGGCGCTGCGTGATCAGCAACTCGTACTCGGCGGACAGCCGCAGCGCCGTCCGCCCTTCGGTGCCGAGGTAGCCGGTGGCGTCGACCTCGAACCAGTAGGGCGCCAGCCCCTGTACGCCGAACGCGAGCCAGTTGCGCGCGGGACGGCCGTGGCCGGCGTCGTTGCGGATACCGAGCTGGGTGTCCCAGTAGCTCGCGATCGCGTGGCCCCACAGCAGTTCGGTGCGGGCCTCGTGAACCTTGCCGCGTTCGACCTCGCCCTCGGCCTTGATCACCAGCCGGTCGTAGGTATTGCCGAACCACGCCTGTGCCTCGTACGCGGCGGCGTTGGTGTCGCTGCCGCGGGCCCATTCGAGGCGGTCCACCAGCACCGAGCCGAACAGGTGCTCGTCCGCCATATGCAGTTGGCGATGGGGACCGAGCGCGTACTGCCCGACGCCGAGACGATGGCCGCCGGAGTAGGCGTGCGGATCGCGCGCGTCGGGCGGAGCGCTGCCGCCCTGCATCTTCATGTCGCCGTGGTCCATCGCCGGTTGCGGGGCGCTGGCGGGCGGCATGGCTTGTCCGTTGCCGTGGACGCCGTGGTCCATCGATTGCGCAGTGCCGTGGTCCATGTGGTGCATCGCGCCATGGTCCGGGCCCGGCTTGTCGGCGGGCGCGGCAGCGGCTTCGGCGGGCTTGCCGGCCGCAGGCTGTGCCGCGGCCGGTTGATGGTGATGCCCGTGGTGGTCGTTGCGCCCGTGCTGCTGCTGATGCTGCTGATGCTGCTGGTGCTGGTGCTGGTGGTGGTGCTGGTGATGATCACCGTGATCGTGCTGGTGCGGCTGCTGTGCCAATGCGGCGCTGGCGCCGGCGGACGCGAGCAGGAAGGCTGCAAGTGTTTTCGAAGGCATGGCTCGGGCTCCGTGCGTCTTGGAATTCGGATGAAAGCTCGGGCCCGTCAGGCCACCAGCACTTCGCGGAACATGCCGGCGTCCATATGCATCATCAGATGGCAATGCCACGCCCAGCGTCCGAGCGCATCGGCCGTGACCAGGAAGCTGATGCGCTGGGCCGGCTGCACCGGAATCGTGTGCCGCCGCGCCTGGAACGAGCCGTCCGGCGCCTCCAGCTCGCTCCACATGCCGTGCAGATGCATCGGGTGGGTCATCATCGTGTCGTTGTGCAGGATCACGCGAAGCCGCTCGCCGTGGTGGAAATACACCGGTGTCGACTTGCCGAACTCCAGGCCATCGAACGACCAGGTGTAGCGCTCCATATTGCCGGTCAGGTGCAGCTCGACCTCGCGGCCCGCGCCGCGCGGGTCCATTGGGCCGCCGACGGTGCGCATGTCGGCCAGCGTCAGCACGCGGCGTCCGTTGTTGCGCAGGCCGATGCCGGGGTCGTCCAGATTGGTGCGCGCCATGTCGACCCGCATATCGGTGCTCGGGCCGTATTCGGTGCGCGCATGGCGGGCGGTCCTGCTGGGAACCTTCAGCGAACCGTCGGCCGGCATCGCGGCCATCGCATGCTGGCTGTGGTCCATCGCCATGCCGCCATGTTGCGTGCCATGCATGCCATGCATCGCGTGCGCGCCGTGCATGGCGCCGTGATCGTGAGCGCCGCCATGGCTTCCGTGGGCCATTGCCCCCATGTCGCCCATCATGTCGGTCATGGTCAGCCATTCGGCCTTGTCCAGCGCGGGCACGGCGGCCTGCAGCCCTTCGCGCGTCGCCAGCGTGCCGCGCGCGTAGCCGGTGCGGTCCATCGACTGCGAAAAGATCGTGTAGGCCTCGTCGCGCGGCTCGACGATGACATCGCAGGTCTCTCCGGGGCCGAAGCGGAATTCGTCGACCGTCACCGGCTCGATGTTCTGGCCGTCGACCTGCACGACCCTGAGCTTCAGCCCGGGAATGCGCACGTCGTAGAAGGTATTGCCGCTGCCATTGATGAAGCGCAGGCGGACCTTGTCGCCCGGCTTGAACAGGCCGGTCCAGTTGCCGGCCGGCGTCACGCCGTTGGTCAGATAGGTCAGCGTATGCGAGGACAGGTCGGCCAGATCGGTCGGGCTCATCCGCATCTGGTTCCACATGCGGCGCTTGTCGACAGCGGCCTTGACGCCGTCGTTGGCGATATCGCGGAAGAAGTCGACGACGGTGGGCTGGTTGTAGTTGTAGTAGTCGCTCTGCGTCTTCAGCTTGGACAGCACGCGCATGCCGTCCTCGTCGGTCCAGTCGGACAGCAGCACGGTATGGTCGCGGTCCGCCCGGATCGGGTCGTCGTCGCCGTCGATGATCAGGCCGCCGTAGACGCCGGTCATCTCCTGGAAGCCCGAGTGCGAGTGGTACCAGTAGCTGCCGCTCTGCACGACCTTGAAGCGGTAGGTGAAGCTCTCGCCCGGGGCGATGCCGGGAAAGCTGATGCCGGGCACGCCGTCCATCTCGAACGGCAGGATGATGCCGTGCCAGTGGATCGAGGTCGGCTCGCGCAGCCGGTTGGTGACGCGAATCGTCACCGTATCACCCTTGCGCCAGCGCAGCGTCGGCCCCGGCAGCATGCCGTTGATCGTGTGGGCGATGGCCGGCTTGCCGGTGAAGTTGACCACCGCCTCCTCGATGACCAGGTCGAACTCGGTGCCGGAGAGCACCGGCGCGCTGCCGCTGCCCGCGCGCCGCGGGCGGTCCGCTTGCTGGGCCCAGCCTGCGCCGGACACGCCGGACAGTGCACCGAGCACGCCCCCCGCCACCAGTCCCTGCACGAAACGCCGGCGGGACAGATGGGGCGGCAGGGCCAGGGTGGTCGGGGCAATGGGTGGCATGGAAGCGGTCCTCGTTTTCTATCGTTGTCTATCGTGATCTATCGCGTCGCCAGCATAAGGACACGGCAGTAACCGCCCAATTACCCCGACATTACATTCCGGTAAGGTTGGCGTCATGTTGGGAGCGTGGCCCTACACTATCGCGACAGTCGCGCCGGACGCCGATGGCGGGCCGGAGCAAAAGCGGAAGCGACCGGGAAGCGGGAAAGCGGGAAGCGGGAAAGCAGGAAAGCGCCGATGAAATTGCTGGTAGTCGAAGACGAGGCCAAGACCGGGGAATACCTGCGGCAGGGCCTGACCGAGGCGGGGTTCGTGGTGGACCTGGCCGCCAACGGCCTGGACGGCCAGCATCTGGCCATGACCGAACCGTACGATCTGATCGTGCTCGACGTGATGCTGCCCGACGTCGACGGCTGGCGCATCGTGCAGACGCTGCGCGCCGCCGGCAACCGCGTGCCGGTGCTGTTCCTGACGGCACGCGACAGCGTCGCCGATCGCGTCAAGGGGCTGGAGCTCGGCGCCGACGACTATCTGGTCAAACCGTTTGCCTTTGCCGAGCTGCTGGCCCGCGTCCGCACGCTGTTGCGCCGCGGCGCCACGCAGGTGGCGATGGACCGCATCCAGATCGCCGACCTGGTGCTCGACCTGGCCCGCCGCCGCGCCACCCGTGCCGGGCGGCGCATCGTGCTGACCAACAAGGAATTCTCGCTGCTGGAGCTGCTGGCGCGCCGGCGCGGCGAGGTGCTGCCGCGCTCGCTGATCGCCTCGCAGGTCTGGGACATGAACTTCGACAGCGACAGCAACGTGATCGACGTCGCGATCCGCCGCCTGCGCGCCAAGATCGACGACGACTTCGACATCAAGCTGATCCAGACGGTGCGCGGCATGGGCTACGTGCTCGAAAATCCGGAGGACGCCGACTGATGCCGCGCCTCTCGCTGACGGCCCGGCTGACCGCGCTGTTCTCGCTGACCTCCGCCTGCGTGCTGTTGGGTCTCGGGTGGCTGATCTTCTCGGCGATGGACCGGCACTTTGCCGATCAGGACTACGCGCTGCTCGGGGACAATCTGCGGATGGTCGAGCGGATCGTGACGACGGGCCCATCCGACGGCATCGCCGCGCGGCTGGCCGACGCGCAGAAGCACCACGGCGGCCTGCTGATCCATGTGCAGGGCGATCGAAGCGCGCCGCTGTTTGCGAGCCCCGGCTTCGATTTCCGTGCGGCGCTGGATGCGGCGATGCGGCCCGGTGCGGACGGCGATGCGCTCGAATGGCGGCAGAACGGCCAGCTCTATCGCGGCATGGTCCGCACCCTGCGCGAATCCGGCACGGGCGAACCGCTGCGCATGCTGGTCGGCATGGACACCGAGATCCACGATCACTTCATTCACGCATTCCGCCAGTCGCTGGTGTTCTATATCGCGCTTGCCGCGCTGGCCAGCGGCGTGCTCGGCTGGTGGGCCGCGCGCCGCGGCCTGTCGCCGCTGCGCACCATGGCCTCGCGCGCGCAGACCGTGACGGGCAGCAAGCTGTCCGAACGGATGCCGGTCGAAGCGGTGCCGGTCGAGATGGCCGATCTGGCGGCCAACCTGAACGCGATGCTGGCTCGGCTGCAGGACGATTTCCGCCGCCTGTCCGAGTTCTCCTCGGACCTGGCGCACGAGCTGCGCACGCCGATCACCAATCTGATGACGCAGACCCAGGTCGCGCTGTCGCAGCCGCGCGATGCCGGCAATTACCGCGACATCCTGGCGTCGAACGCCGAGGAACTGCAGCGCCTCGCCCGCATGGTGTCGGACATGCTGTATCTGGCCAAGATGGAACACGGGCTCGACCTGCCGAATACCGAGGCGATCCGCATCGCCGACGAGGTGCGCGCGCTGTTCGACTTCTACGAGGCGCTGGCCGAGGACAAGGCGGTGCGGCTGGACCTGCAGGGCGACGGCCGCATCCAGGGCGACCGGCTGATGCTGCGGCGGGCGCTGAGCAATCTGATTTCCAACGCGCTGCGCTATACGCCGCCCGGCGGCCGCATCGTCGTCGCGGTGGCCGACGCCGGCGAACACGTCGAGGTCGCGGTGGAAAACGATGGCACCGAGATCGACCCCGCCCTGCTGCCTTCGATCTTCGACCGCTTCTCTCGCGGGGATAAATCGCGCACCAGGCCCGAATCGGACAGCGTGGGGTTGGGGCTGTCGATCACCAAGGCCATCATGCTGGCGCATGGCGGGGATATCGCGGTGCGGTCGGAGCGGGGGAAGACGCGGTTCGGCTTGCGGTTTCCGAAGCGGCAGGGCTGAAGGGCGGACTGCCCAAAGAAAAAGGCGCTGCGGCCGATACCTCGCCGCAGCGCCCTTCGGGGGGAGCGATCCCCTCGTCGGTTCGCCCCTTACTCCACCGTCACCGACTTTGCCAGATTGCGCGGCTTGTCGACGTCGGTGCCGCGGGCGCAGGCCGTGTGATACGCCAGCAATTGCAGCGGCACCACATGCAGGATCGGCGACAGGTCGCCGTAGTGCTCGGGCAGGCGGATCACCTGGATGCCGTCGGTCGACGTGATGTGCGTGTCCGCGTCGGCGAACACGTAGAGCCGGCCGCCGCGGGCGCGCACTTCCTGGATGTTCGACTTCAGCTTCTCCAGCAGCGCGTCGTTCGGCGCCACCGTGACCACCGGCATCGCTTCCGTGACCAGCGCGAGCGGCCCATGCTTGAGCTCGCCGGCCGGATAGGCCTCGGCGTGGATATACGAGATTTCCTTCAGCTTCAGCGCGCCTTCCAGCGCGATCGGATAGTGCAGGCCGCGCCCGAGGAACAGCGCGTTCTCGCGGCGCGCGAAGTCTTCGGACCAGGCGATGATCTGCGGCTCCAGCGCCAGCACGCCGTGCAGCGCGGCGGGCAGGTGGCGCAAGTTCGCCAGCGCCCTGCCCTGGCTTTCCTCCGACAGCGTGCCGCGCAGCTTGGCCAGCGCCAGCGTCAGCATGTACAGCGCGGCCAGCTGCGTGGTGAAGGCCTTGGTCGAGGCGACGCCGATCTCGGTGCCCGCGCGGGTGATGAAGCGCAGCTCGGTTTCGCGGACCATCGCGCTGCTGGCGACGTTGCAGATGCACAGCGTGTGCTCGTGGCCCAGGCCCTTGGCATGGCGCAGCGCGGCCAGCGTGTCGGCGGTCTCGCCCGATTGCGAGATCACGACCACCAGCTGGCGTGGATTCGGCACCGTTTCGCGGTAGCGGTATTCGCTGGCGACCTCGACCTGGGTCGGGATGCGGGCGATCGCCTCGAGCCAGTACTTGGCGGTGCAGCCCGAGTAGTAGCTGGTGCCGCAGGCCAGGATCAGCACGCTGTCGATATTGGCGAACACCTGCGCGGCGCGCTCGCCGAACTGGCTCGGCTCGATGCTCTCGATGCCTTCGAGCGTGTCGGCCAGCGCGCGCGGCTGCTCGAAGATTTCCTTCTGCATGAAATGCCGGTACGGGCCCAGATCGACGGCCGCCGCATGGGCTTCCACCACGCGCACTTCGCGCTCGACGGGCTCGTCGTTGAGGTCGTGGATCGTGATCGCGTCGCGCCGCACCTCGACCACGTCGCCCTCTTCCAGATAGATCACGCGGTTGGCGGTGCCGGCGACGGCCAGCGCGTCCGAGGCGAGGAAGGCTTCGCCCTCGCCCAGCGCCGCGACCAGCGGCGAGCCGGCGCGCGCACCAACCACGACGTCCGGCTGGTCCTTGGCCACCACGGCAATCGCATAGGCGCCATGCAGGCGCTTGGTGATCGCGCGCACCGAGGCGAACAGGTCGCCGCGCGTGGCGCTGCTCGGATAGGTGTAGGCCTGGTGCACCAGATGCGCGACCACTTCGGTATCGGTCTGCGAATCGAAGCCGTAGCCAGCGGCGCGCAGTTCGTCGCGCAGCGGCTCGTAGTTCTCGATGATGCCGTTGTGCACCAGCGCAATGGTCTCGCCCGAGAAGTGCGGGTGCGCGTTGATGGTGTCGGGCTTGCCGTGCGTGGCCCAGCGCGTGTGCGCGACGCCGATCGTGCCGGACAGGCCGGAGCCGCGCGTCTGCTCGTCCAGGTCCGCCACCCGCGATACGGTGCGGGCGCGTTCGAGCGTGTCTTCGCGGACCACCGCCACGCCGCACGAGTCATAGCCGCGGTATTCCAGGCGGCGCAGGCCCTCGATCAGAACCGGAACGATATTGCGCGTCGAAACCGCGCCGACGATGCCACACATGTTGCTCTCCCTGGGTGCCGCGGCTCGTGACCGCCTGCGTTGATGCTTTGTTCGATGTCCCGGATGGCTGGGCGCTTATGCCGCCCGCCCCCGGCCTGGCGCGCCGGCCAGCGCGGTGCGCCTATCTTACTTCGTGCCCTGCCTGGGCTGCTTGACCGGCCGCTGCCAGCCGGGGACGGTCATCTGCTTGGCCCGCGACAGCGTCAGCTGGTCCGCCGGCGCTTCCTTGGTCAGCGTGGTGCCGGCGCCCAGCGTGGCGCCGCGCCGCACCGTGACCGGCGCGACCAGCTGCGAGTCCGAGCCGATGAAGACGTCGTCCTCGATGACCGTGCGGTGCTTGTTGACGCCGTCGTAGTTGCAGGTGATCGTGCCCGCCCCGATGTTGACGCGCGAGCCGACCGTGGCGTCGCCGACGTAGGCCAGATGGTTGGCCTTGCTGTGCGCGGCGATCTGGCTGTTCTTGACCTCGACGAAGTTGCCGATATGGACGTCCTCGCCCAGTTCGGTGCCTGGGCGCAGACGGGCATAGGGCCCGATCCGGCCGTCGGCGCCGACCTGCGCCTGCTCCAGATGGCAGAACGCCAGCACCCGTGCCCCGGAACCGATGCGGCTATCGCGGATCACACAGTGAGGACCGATCTGCACGCCGTCTTCCAGGTGAACTTGTCCTTCGAACACGCACCCCACGTCGATCGTGACGTCTCGGCCACATGTCAGTTCGCCCCGGATATCGATCCGGGCCGGGTCGAGCACGGTCACGCCGGCTTCCAACAGCCGCATCGCCTGATTGCGCTGATGCAGGCGCTCGAGTTCGGCCAGTTGCACCTTGCTGTTGACGCCCAGCGTCTCCCACAGCGCGCCGGGCTGGGCGGACACGACCTCGACGCCATCGGCGACGGCGCGCTCGACGGTATCGGTGAGGTAGTACTCACCTTGCGCGTTATCGTTGCGCAGCGTGGCCAGCCACTCGGTCAGCTTCGCGGTCGGGCAGACCACGATGCCGGTGTTGATTTCGCGGATCGCGCGTTCGGCCTCGCTGGCGTCCTTCTGCTCGACGATGCGGGCGATGCTGCCGGCGGCGTCGCGCACGATGCGGCCGTAGCCGGTCGGATCGTCCATCTCGACGGTCAGGATGCCGAAACGGTCCTTGCCGGCGGCTTCCACCAAACGGGCCAGCGTATCGGCCCGGGTCAGCGGCACGTCGCCGTACAGCACCAGCGTCGGCTGGGCCGGATCGAGCAGCGGCAGCGCCTGCATCACCGCGTGGCCGGTGCCCAGTTGCTGAGCCTGCAGCGCGAAGGCGACATCGGGCGCGGCGACGGCGGCCTGGACCCGCTCGGCGCCATGGCCCACGACCACCACCAGCCGCGTCGGCGACAGCGTACGCGCGGTATCGATCACATGAGCAAGCAGCGGCCGGCCGGCCAGCGGATGCAGCACCTTCGGCAAATCGGAATGCATCCGTTTGCCCATGCCGGCGGCGAGAATGACGATGTTCACGAGGAGGTTCCTAAGTGAGTGCGCCCGAATTGAGATCCGGATCGGAAAGACGCGCGACCAGCCCCGACGTGACAGCCGGGCATTGGCGCAACTGGCGGACGCCTGGCCGTTTATCGGCTGCGTTTCGTCCTGGACGGGCGGATGCGGAGGCCGTCGCCGGCACCCCGCCATCGCCCGCAAACCGTTGCCACACCTTGCCTGGCGGGCGACGGCAAGCTGCCGTCGGCGCGTCCGGCGATTCTAGCATGGGGGGTATCCGCCGCTTGACGGCTGTTGCGCAAATTCACAATGTGCGGTGGCGCGAACTGATCGCGGCGGGGATGCTGGTGTTGCTGACCGCCTGCAATGCGATGAAGCTCGGCTACCAGCAGGGCGACCACCTCGCCTACTGGTGGATCGACAACTATGTCGACGTCTCCGACGACCAGGAACCGCAGACGCGCGACGCGATCGCCCGTTTCTTCGCCTGGCACCGACGCGAGCAGTTGCCGGAGATCGCCGCCTTGCTGCAGCGCGCCAAGAGCGAGGTCCAGGGGCCGGTCACCGAGGCGCAGCTGGAGCGCGTGCGCGACGACACGCAGCGCATGGCGCGCGTCGCCTTCGACCATGCGATTCCGGATGTCGCCGATCTGCTGTTGACGCTGACGCCGGACCAGATCAAGCGGATGGAACGCAAGTTCGCCGACGGCAACGAAAAGTACCGCAAGAAATTCCTGCGCGGCAGCCCCGAAGACCGGCTCGAGGCGCGCTACGACAAGGTGATGGAGTGGGCCACGCTGATCTACGGCCGCTTCTCGCGCGAGCAGCAGGAAGCGATCCGTGCCGCGCTTCGCCCGGTGGTCGACAACGCCGAGTCGCGCTTCGGCGAACGGGTCAAGCGCCAACAGGCCTGGCTGGCGCTGGTTCGGCAGGTTCAGGCCGAACATCCGCCCAAGGCGCGCGTGATCGCGCTGCTGCAGCGCTTCGGCGACCAGTGGCAGGCGCCGCCGACGCGCGAACGCCGCGTCAGCTACGAGGCCAATACCGAGGCCGGACTGACGGTGGCGGCGCGGATCGCCAACATGACGACGCCGGAGCAGAAGCGCCACGCGGTCGAGCGCTTCCAGAAGTGGATCGAGGATACGCGGTCGCTGATGCGCGAGGAGCCGCGGCAACCGGCCATCGCGCCGTCGCGCGCGGCGAACTGAGACGGCGGGCAAGGAAAAGCCGAAGAGCGCGGAAGGCGGGCGGGAGAAGAGCCGGAGGAGCGCTGACTGAACCGGCGCCAGCGCGCCGATGCCTTATTCGGCCGCCGACGCGGCCGCCGCAGTGGCGGTCCCCGCCGCCGCGCCTTCGGGCTTCGTGTCCCGCCCCCCCGGCCTCTCGAAGCGGACGAATTCCATCCGGTTCTCGGCGCTGCCGCCGGCGAACACCAGCGGCTGCTGCGAGAAGGTCGAGTCGCCGAACAGCGAGGCCTCGTCGACCTTGGCCAGGCCGGTCGCCAGGCCGTTGAAGTCGAACAGCTCGGTATCGGCAAGATGCGACGGCACCACGTTTTTCAGCGCCGAGAAGATGTTGTCGATGCGGCCCGGGTTCTGCCGTTCCCACTCGAGCAGCATCTCCTTGACCTTCTTGCGCTGCAGGTTCTCCTGCGAGCCGCACAGGTTGCACGGGATGATCGGGAATTCCATCGCGCGCGCATAGGCGGCGATGTCCTTCTCCGAGCAATAGGCCAGCGGGCGGATCACGATGTGCTGGCCGTCGTCGGTGGCCAGCTTCGGCGGCATCGCCTTCATCTTGCCGCCGAAGAACATGTTCAGGAAAAAGGTCTGGACGATGTCGTCGCGGTGGTGGCCCAGCGCGATCTTGTTGGCGCCCAGTTCCTTCGCGGTCCGGTAGATCACGCCCCGGCGCAGCCGCGAACACAGCGAGCAGGTGGTCTTGCCCTCGGGCACCTTCTCCTTGACGATCGAATAGGTGTCGGCCTCGACGATCACGTACTGCACGCCGATGCCATCGAGGTAGCGCGGCAGCACGTCCTCGGGGAAGCCCGGCTGCTTCTGATCGAGGTTCATCGCGATCAGCTTGAAGTCGATCGGTGCCCGCTTCTGCAGCGCCATCAGCACCGACAGCATCGTGTACGAGTCCTTGCCGCCCGACAGGCAGACCAGCACCGTATCGCCGTCCTCGATCATCTTGAAGTCGCCGATCGCGCGGCCCGTCTGCGATTGCAGATAGGTCTCGAGGCGGTAGAAGTTCTTGGAATGGGTGGTTTCGGTCATGGCGGGAGGAAAGGCAACGGGCGGGGCGCCGTTCTGGCGCAATCGAACCGGGTATTTTAGCGGAGCGCCCCAGCGGCCGCATCAAGTGCCGGCCGCGTCACGACGGGGACCGGCCTGGCAAGTGCGAGCCTAGCTCTTGATATGAAACACCTCGACGCCGACCGAATCGCAGTCCGGGTACACGTCCGGCTTCTCGGTCGATACGCGCACCGCGCGCACCTTGGGGTGGCGCAGCATCGCGCGGGCGACGTCGTCGCACAGCGTTTCCTGCAGGTGGACATGGCCCAGCGCCATGCGTTCGGCAACGGTATTGCGCATGAAGTCGTAGTCGACGACCTCGTGCAGCTTGTCGTCGTGCGGCGTGCTTTCCGCCAGCGGCACGTACAGGTCGATATTGATCAGCACGCGCTGTTCGCCCTTTTTCTCGAACTCGTGCACGCCGATGTTGATCTGCACTTCGTAGTTGCGCAGGAACATGCGGCGGCAGTCTTGCAGGCTGGGATGGGAAAGAGCGGCGGACATGGCGGCGTGGGAGAGAAAATGCAGAGGGAAGAGAGGCCGGGAACCGGCAAAGGCCGCCGATGGTACAGGCGGCGCCGGCTCCGGGGAAGTCATTCGGTCAGGAACATCACGTCGCGCGCCAGCGGCATCAGGTGCTGGCCGCCGTCCACATAGAGCGTCGTGCCGGTGACCGCCCGCGCCTCGGCGAGATAGGCCACCGCCTGGGCGATATCGTCGGGAGTCGACGACTGGCCCAGCGGCGTCATCCGGTGCGCGCGCTTGAAGCCGCCGCCGGACTGGTCGCCGGACACCAGCGTGATGCCCGGCGCCACGCCGACCACACGCAGCCGCGGCGCCAGCGCCTGGGCCAGCTGCATCGTTGCGGTCTGCAGCGCGGCCTTGGACAGCGTGTACGACAGGAAGTCCGGGTTCAGGTTGTCGAGCTTCTGGTCCAGCAGGTTGATCACAACGCCGCGCGCATCGTCCGGCAGCGCCCGGTGCAATTCGCGCGACAGCAGCAGCGGCGCGGCGACATTGGTGCGCATATGCGTGTCGAGCGAGCCGTAGGAGAAGCTGGTGGCGACGTCGTACTGGAACAGCGAGGCGTTGTTGACCAGGCAGGTCGGCGTGCCGATGGCGGCGGTGCAGGCCGCGATCAGCCCGCCAGTCGCGGCCTCGTCGGCGAGGTCCGCCTGCAGCACCGCGGCGCGGCGGCCGAGCGCGCGGATCCGGCCGGCAACCTCTTCGGCCTCGTCGCGCGAGCGATGGCAGTGCACCGCGATATCCCAGCCTCGCGCCGCCAGCTCCAGCGCAATGGCGCGGCCGATGCGGCGGGCGCCGCCGGTCACCAGCGCAATGCCGCGGCCATTGCCGGGCGCGGCCGCCTGCGTCGACGAAGCCGCGGACGAAGCGGGCGCGGCGCCGGAAGAAGTGAAATCTGGCATTGCTACAATCGCGGGATGCAGAAAACCGGTAGTTTACCCCTTCCCTCCGCGGACGCGCTCGATGCCTCCACGGCATTGGCCACGCGCATCGGCGAGGCGATCGACGCCGCGCAAGGCTGGCTCGGCTTCGACCGCTATATGGCGATGGCGCTCTACACGCCCGGGCTCGGGTACTACAGCGGCGGTGCGGCGAAGTTCGGCCGCGACGTGCGCGACGGCAGCGACTTCATCACCGCCCCCGAGCTGACCCCGTTCTTCGCCCGCACGCTGGCGCGCCAGTTGGCCCAATGGCTCCAACTCGGCCTGGACGAGGTGATGGAATTCGGCGCCGGCACCGGCCGGCTGGCGGCGGATCTGCTGCTGGCGCTCGAAGACGAAGGCCAACTGCCCTCGCGCTACTGGATCGTCGAGCTGTCCGGCGAACTGCGCGCCCGCCAGCAGGCCACGCTGGCCGCGCGCGCCCCGCATCTGGCCGCCCGCGTGCAGTGGCTCGACGCGCTGCCGGCGCGCTTCGAGGGCGTAGCGATCGGCAACGAGGTCCTCGATGCGATGCCGGTGCGGCTCTACGCGCGGGTGGGCGGTGTCTGGCATGAGCGCGGGGTCGCGCGCAACGATGGCGGCGAGCATGGTAACGATGCGCCCTTCCGCTTCGCCGACCGGCCGCTGGGCGCGGCCGACGTGCCCGCCCCCGTCGCGGCGATTCCCGGCGACCACGACGTCGTCACCGAGACCCATGCCGAGGGCGAGGGCTTCGTCCGCTCGCTCGGCGCGATGCTGACGCGCGGCGCGGCGCTGCTGATCGACTACGGCTTCCCGGCCAGCGAGTACTACCATCCGCAGCGCACCGGCGGCACGCTGATGTGCCACTACCGCCATCACGCCCATCCCGATCCGTTTCTCTATCCGGGGCTGCAGGACATCACGGCCCACGTCAACTTCAGCGGCATCGCGCAGGCCGCGGTCGACGCGGGGCTCGAGGTCGCGGGCTTTGCCTCGCAGGGGCGCCTGCTGATGAACGCCGGCATCACGGAACTGCTGATGTCGCTGGACCCGAACGATGCGCGCAGCTTCCTGCCGGCCGCCAACGCGGTGCAGAAGCTGCTGTCCGAAGCCGAAATGGGCGAGCTGTTCAAGGCCATCGCGCTGACGCGCGGTCTGGGCGACAGCGTGCCGATCGGCTTTGCCGCGGGCGACCGCAGCCACACCCTGTAGCCACGGAAGGCCCCCATGCTGCGCTGGACACTGACCATCTTCCTTTCCGTGATCATCCTGTCGTCCGCGCTGCCGTGGCTGCAAAAGATCGGGCTGGGCCGCCTGCCGGGCGACGTGCGCTTCCGCCTGTTCGGCCGCGAGTGGGTGCTGCCGTTCGCGTCGACGGTATTGCTGTCGCTGATCGCGCTGGTGGTTGGCCGGCTGCTATAGCGGGAGGTCAGGCGAGAAGTCAGGCGGGAGATCGGGTGAGACAAGATCCGCGGGCAGGTCCATTGCCGGCACGCCGTCGCACAACGCGAGCAGAGGCTCCAACGAGGGCTCGCCATATCCCCACGCCAGCCGGCGCCGCAGATCGGCCAGCGCATGCAGCGGCGAGCCGCGGTAGGCCGGCGGCAGGCCACCCACCGCGTCGAGCAGCGCATGCCATATCGCCATGCATTCCGCCCGGGAGCGGATCATCACGGAGCCGCGCGCCAGCACCGTCAGCACGCTGGCGCGGCGCGCCGCCGGCAGGCCGGCCACCCGCTCGAGCAGCAGCAACGCCGCGTCCGGATGGTCGATCGCCGCGGCGGCCACCAGCCATTGCTCCTGCGCGGCCGGCGGCTGCCGCGTCAGTGCCTGCAGCAAGCCCTCGCATGCCGCCGCCCGGTTCGCCTGGCCGAACGTAACGCCGACCACCCGCCAAAGCGCCAGCCATGGCCGCAAACGCTGTTCGGCCGGTACGCGGTGCAGCAGCGCGACGAGCTCGGGCCATGCCGATGCCGCCAGCGTGGGACGCATTCTGCGTAGCTGCCAGGCCATCCGCTCCAATTCGACCGCCAGCGCCGCGGCAGGCAGCTGCCTGATCTGTTCGAGATAACGGTCCCAGTGGCGCTCGAGCAGCGCGCCGGAATCGGCACAGCATTCGTGCAGCACCGCCACCTGCTGCGCCGGAGGAAGGCAAGCCGCGGCATCGACCACCATATCGCCCCGCGGGTCCCAGATCATCAGGCCCAGTTCGGGCAAGGCTGTCACCAGCGCCTGCAACGGAGCGGCACGATACGGCAGCGGCAATGCCTCGACGGTATGCTGAAACAGCGTCAGCCACGAGTTGACCCGCTGCGGATAGCCTGGCATCACCGTCAGTGACGCCGCGAGGGACGCGATCGCATCGGCACGCCGAGGTGGCGCCATTGTCAGCGCGTCCGCCCATACCGTGGCCCACACCTCCGACAGGTCCTGCACCGGATGACGGTGCATCGCCGCGAGCCACCGCCCCAATGCGAGTGCATCGCCGCACGCTCGCACACCGATGGCCCACAGCCGTTGCGGCCCGTCGCCATCGGCATGGAGCGACAGGGACACCGTCGGCCACGCGGCCACCCGAATCAGCACCGGCAACAGGCTGTCGCCGGGCAGCGATTGCGCCATGCCGATCAGCCACCGTCGCAACCCTACGGTCCTGGTCTCGTCATCCGGCAGTTGCCGGACCGCGCCGACCTCGCCCGCCGCCGCGCACAGCAACGCGGTGCGCTCAGGAACCGCCGGCTGCCCATCCGGCCGCACCAATTGCGCGTACACCGACTGCAACACGCCGAGCAGATCGAACTGCCGCGCGTGTTCGACCGTGCGAACGGACTGCAGCATGGCCACGACCAGGGGACCACGATCCGCCTCAGGCAAGGCGAGTGCCCACAGCAGGCGCGCGGGCAGCTCGGCAAGCAGCGAGGGGGCCAGCCAAGGCATGTTGTCAAAGAATGCCTGGCATGCCGCGGCCTGCTGCCGGGCGGGCAGTTCGAGCACCAGGCGCAGCAATCGGGCTTGCAGCCATGGATCGCGCGCCCGCTCGCTTCTGCCATGCACCCAGCCGAAGCCGCGCAGCCATTCGCACAGCGCCGCCTGGCGTGCGCCGGCCGGCAGCGCGGCAATGGCCTGGAGCAGGACATCGCACGCTTCAGGGCCCATGTCGAGATGCAGCAGCGGCAGCCGCTGCGCCAGCGCCGCCAGACGATCGCCACGCGTGGTTGCCGGCAGTCCGGCCGCATCGATCTCCCGCAACGCGTCGCGCAGCGTCGACAGGCTCGACGCGCGCGCAATGCGCCAGCCGATCCGGGCCAGGCGCACCGCCGACGCCAGCGTCGCGCGGCTGCGGCGGTCCGTGCGCGCGATCGCGCAAAGCGGCCGATCGTCGAGATAGCCGGCGATATGCCACAGCAGATCGGTCGGCAGATCGTGCCACGTGGCGCGGGGATGTCCGGCTTGTGCGGCCGCCCCTGCCTCCCCGGTTTCCCCGGCCGGCACGAACGCCGGGTTGGTCATGCATCGGGTATCGATTTGCAGCGGCATGGTGGCTCCGTGAAACAGCTCAAGGCCAGGTCTCGTCGATCCGCGCGCGCTTCGGCGCGACGGCCTGCATGGCGAGCGGGTACCGCGGCCGCTTCAATGCACGGCGTACCATCGCGGATTCCGCAAAGGGATCGGCCGCGGCGAAGCCGGCCGGCATGTCGGCGGGCGGTACGCCGCGCAGCAGCGCGACGAAATACCGGCGGGCCGTGCGCCGCATGTCCGGTGGCAACTTGGCAAGCAGTTGCGCCAGTTGCTGCAGCGGCGCGCCGCGATAGTGGGTCGGCAACTCCTTGACCGCGCCGACCAGATCGACCCACACCGCGATGCGTTGATCGGTGCCCCATTCAACGCGATGGCCCGTGCCGGCAAGCCGTGCCGCCCGCGCTACCCTCGCCAGCACCTCGGCCTGCAGCGCCGGGGGCAGGTCGCGTGCCTGCGCCACGATCCATTCGCAGCGCCTGGGATCGGCTCGCCAGGTCGCGCTCAGCAGGCATTGCTGCCGCGCGATGGCCGGCTGTCCGGCCAGCAGATCGGCGAGCGTGTCGCGCGCGCGTCCGTGTCCGACCGGATCGCGCTCGAACACCCGATTCATCCGCCGCAGCAGCATCTGCCACGGTGCCTGCCGATGCTCCGGCGGCAAGTCGTTCACCGCATGGGCGATATCCCGCCATGCCCGTACACGATGCGCGTCCGCCTGCAGCTGGACGATGCGGTCGGCAAGCTGGGACAACGCCACGCCGCGCTGGGCCGCCGGCAAGCGCAGGATGATGCGGCGGCACGGCGCCCAGAACGGCTCGGCGGTGCCGAAGTCAATGCAGGCGAGCAGCGCCCTGAATTGCGCGGCCCTCGGCAGCGCAGGCATTGCGTCGACCAGCAGCCGCCAGCGCTCGTCCTGGATCGCCGCATCCTCGGTCAGCAGCGCCTCGGCCAGTCCCACCAGCGGCGCGGTACGCGCTTCGGGCAGTGGCATCGCGAGGGTCATCTGGTACAGCGCGAGCCAGCGGGCATGGCGATCGGCCCGATCGGCCGCGGCCGCGGCGCCGCGCGCCAGCATGGCGACCACCGGCCCTGTTTCGCGTGGCGGCAGCGTGACGGCCGCATCGAACAGGCACTGCCATGTTCCCTCTGGCTGCACCCAGCCGTGATGCAGGGACAGCGCCGCCAGCCAGCGCGCGTATTGCGAGGATTCCGCGCCGAAACGCCGGCCCGCCTGCCACAGCATGGCCCAGCGCAGCGGGCCGCTCGCGGCGCCCCTCAGGGCCCCTGGGCCCGCCAGTGCCGCCATCACGTCGAGTGCGCAGTCGGGCCGCAAGGCCTGCGCCGCGGCCAGCAGGTCGCGCCACACGTCGTGCGCGGCCTCGTCTTCCCCGTCTTGCCGCGCCAGATGATGGTCCAGCGCATCGGCCAATGCGATCAGCACGACGGCCTGCTCGGCCGCCGCGGGCTCTCCATTGGGCATCCGCAGCGCCTGGCAGGCGCGCATGAACTGCTGCAAGCGCGCATCCGTGCGCATCGGACTGCCAAACGAGAAGCGCCGCACGACCTGTGCCAGCAAGGCGCCACGCTCGGGCGCCGGCAGCGACAGCGCCTCGTCGATCCACTGCGTGGCGTTCGGCATCGCGCTGCGCGTCATCGACGGGATGCGCAGGCACGCGATCAGCGCCTCGCCGCGCCGCGCGGGCGCCACCGTGCGCGCCGCCATCAGCAGCGGCCAGGCGCCGCCCTCGTGCACCACGGATTGATGGCAGCGCGCCAGCCCTTGCATCACGCCGTCAAGCGGCTGTGCCCGCAGCGGAACCGCCAGCTGCGCAATCTGGTCCAGCAGGACATCACGCGCCGCGGACACGATGCCGCCATCCAGGCTCGGCAGGCGGCCCGCCAGCGCGCCGAGCGCCTGCGCCCGCTGCATGTCGGACAGCAGTGGGCTGCGCAGCTCGCCTACCGTGCGCCCAAGCATCGACAGGCTCGAAACGCAGGCAATGCGCCAGCCGATGCGGGAATGAACGGTGCAGGCGGCAAGCGCCTGCCGCGACCGGTGATGGGTCCGGCCCAGCGCGTCGAGCGCCTGCCAGGGCAGGAAACCTCCGATATGGACAACCAGTTCGGCGGGCAGACGATGCCAACCCGTGTCGGGTTCGATATCCGTTTCGGTTTCGCCGTCGGTTGCAACATCGGCAGCAACAGAACCGTCGGGAGAAGGTGAGTATCGATGCGGGGAGTGCTTCAGGCTGTCGGCCCGGGCGGCATCCTGCCCGTGACTGTCGCCGCTCGCTGTCGCGTCGAGCGGGATCGGGGCGATGGCATCGTTCGATGCCGGCGGCATCGGGCAGGCGGGAATATACGCAGCGATGGGATCGGGCATGGCGTTCGACCTTTGGACAGGACAACGCCGACGCTGGGCTGCCGTGCCGGATCGGCACCATGGCGAGGAAGAGACGATGCGCTTCGGTGCTGGCGTCGGCGACTAGCCGCTCGAACGCAGTGACAGGCCGGCAGGCGCCCCGCATTCGAGCGAGGCGCCATTCTGTTGTCCGCTCCAGACCGTCGCTTTCGATTTGTGTCGGTGGCTTGCAGCGGTGACTTGCCGCGGTGACTTGCCGCGGCCGCGCTAGTCGCCGGCCTGCCCCAGCGCGCGCGCCACCGCGGCGACCCGCGCCTGGTGCACGCGCTCGCGGATCAGTTCGACTTGTCCCGCGCACTCCCGCGCGATGGCGCCGGCATCGACGCTGGCGGCGGCCTC
>NZ_AMPR02000378.1:0-1437 GCF_000307735.3 Cupriavidus sp. HPC(L)
ATGGCGGCGCAGCACGCGCGCGGTGCGATGCGCCTTGACCGGATTGAAGAAGCCGTCGCGCGAGAACAGCTGCCGCGGATTCTTCTTGATCCACAGCCAGGAGCCCAGTTCGAGCGTCATCGGCAGAAAGATATGCGGCGCGGGCGTGCGGTCATAGGCGTAATCCCACAGGTCGCCGTGCACCAGGTACTGGTGGCTCTGCGGCTCGAACGCGTAGCCGTGATGCGGATGGGCCTGCTCGAACAGCGTCTTCAGCACGTACATCTCCGGCAGATGGGGCATCGCGGCCTGCGTCCGGGCGTAGGGAAACCAGATGCTGTCGCGCCAGCCGTAGCCGGAGTGGCAATCGACGGCAAAGCTCAGCGGCCGCGTCAGCAATTGCGCCTGCACCACGCGCAGCAGCGCCGTGCTCTCGGCCTCCATCGGCGTGCCGGCCTTGCCGCGGTACCACGGCAGCCACGGGCCGATGCGCTGGCCGCCCGCGAGGAAGGGCACGCGTCCCTCGGCATCCTGCGGCGCGTTGCGCATCAGGTCGACGCCGTTCGGATTGGCGCGCCGGCCGGCCCACATGCCGGCCGGGTTGACGATCGGCATGAACAGCAGACGGACCTGGCGCAATTGCAGGTGCAGCAGCTCGTCCCATTCGAGGCGCTTGAGCAGCGCCCGCATATAGTCGAGCAGCAGCTGCGTGCCGATCCGTTCGAGGCCGTGGATGCCGCCGAACAGGCCGATCGCCGGCGCGCGGGGATCGCGCGAGCCGATGCCGGCCAGATACACCGGAAAACGCCGCCCATGGCTGCTGGCCTCGCACACCACGTCGATATCGAAATGTTCCGCGCCGACTTCCAGCAGCGCGCGCAGCAGATCGAGCTCGGCGAAACTGTCGGAGGCGGGAAGGGGCATCGGGTCGGCTGGGCGGAAAGGGAAGCGGCCGGGCCGCGACGGCGCCGGTCCGTATGACGGAACGATGTTGCGAGTCTACTCGTGCAATATGACAGTGCCTTGTGACGACACGGGACTGTCATCGTGCCGCGCCAGACTGCCGCTTCGGTCAGCCGAGCTGCTCGGCCAGGACCTCGCGCGCGGCCTGCACCACCGGCGCTTCGCCGCGGCGGGGCGGCAGCAGGCAGAACTCGACGTCGGGCAGTGCCGGCAGCCGCAGCGACGACACCGTCGCAGGATCGAGCGTGGCCACGCCGGCCGGAATCGCCGATTGGTTCAGGCACGAGATGCCGAGTCCGGCCGCCAGCGCCATCTGCAATCCCGCCACGCCGGAGGCGGAGTGCGAGACCCGGTAGGGCACGCGCGCGCGCTTGAGCATGCGTACCACGTACTGGTGCAGCGAGCAGGTGTCCGGCAGCAGCACCAGCGGCAGCGGCATGCCGATCTGCGCTGTTTCGCCGCGCGCGGCGACCCAGGCCAGCGGCTCCCGTCGCA
>NZ_AMPR02000377.1:0-1457 GCF_000307735.3 Cupriavidus sp. HPC(L)
CCGCCCTCCCCAAAGCTTTATCTTCTGGCAGTGGATCATGAAAGTATTGGTTGTCGGCTCGGGCGGACGTGAACACGCGCTGGCCTGGAAACTGGCCCAGTCGCCCAAGGTGCAGGTCGTCTACGTGGCGCCGGGCAACGGCGGCACGGCGCTGGACAAGCGGCTGCAGAACGTCCCGGTGACCGATCCGGCGGCGCTGGCCGAGTTTGCCCGGCAGGAGGGCGTGCATTTCACCGTGGTCGGTCCCGAGGCGCCGCTGGCGGCCGGCATCGTCGACGTGTTCCGCGCGCAGGGCCTGCGGATCTTCGGGCCGAGCAAGGCCGCCGCGCAGCTCGAGTCGTCGAAGGACTTCGCCAAGGCCTTCATGCACCGGCACCAGATTCCGACCGCCGCCTACCAGACCTTCGCCGATGCCGGCGAGGCGCACGCCTATATCGACGCGCAGGGCGCGCCGATCGTGATCAAGGCCGACGGCCTGGCTGCGGGCAAGGGCGTGGTGGTCGCCACCACGCTGGAAGAGGCGCACGCCGCGGTCGACATGATGCTGGCCGACAACAAGCTCGGCGATGCCGGCGCCCGCGTGGTCATCGAGGAATTCCTCGAGGGCGAGGAGGCGAGCTTCATCGTGATGGTCGATGGCGCCAACGTGCTGGCGCTGGCGACCAGCCAGGACCACAAGCGCCTGCTCGACGGCGATTCCGGCCCCAATACCGGCGGCATGGGCGCCTATTCGCCGGCACCGGTGGTCACGCCGGCGCTGCATGCGCGCGTGCTGCGCGAAATCATCATGCCGACCGTGCGCGGCATGGAGAAGGACGGCATCCCGTACACCGGCTTCCTGTACGCCGGCCTGATGATCGACAGCGAAGGCAACCCGAAGACGCTCGAATTCAACTGCCGCATGGGCGATCCCGAGACGCAGCCGATCATGGCGCGGCTCAAGACCGACCTGTTCGACGTGATGGAGCACGCGGTCAATGGCCGGCTCGACGCGGTGGAACTCGACTGGGACCGCCGCACCGCGCTGGGCGTGGTGATGGCCGCGCATGGCTACCCGGATGCGCCACGCAAGGGCGACCTGATCACCGGCATCCCGGCCGAGACCGACGACAGCGTGACCTTCCACGCCGGCACCACGCTGGCCGACGGCAAGCTGCTGACCGCCGGCGGCCGCGTGCTGTGCGTGGTGGGCCTGGCCGATACCGTCAAGGCGGCGCAGCGCGCGGCCTACGCGGCCGCCCAGCAGATCCACTTCGACGGCATGCAGTACCGCTCGGATATCGGATATCGGGCGATCAAGCGCTGACGAATCGGTGCTCCGTCGGCTCGCCGACATGGCTCCAGCCGATGTTGTTCTCCCTCTCCCCCTCAGGGGGAGAGGGCCGGGGAGAGGGGGTGGTTTCGAATATCGTCGTGACGCCACCGCCCTTCCCCCCCCCCCCCCCCCCCCCCCCCCC
>NZ_AMPR02000376.1:0-1483 GCF_000307735.3 Cupriavidus sp. HPC(L)
CGAGCAGCGCGCCTACAGCCATCCGTGGACCCGCGGCAATTTCGAGAACTCGGTCAAGGCCGGCCATATCGGCCTGACGCTGCGCGACCCCGCCGGCCAGCTGGCCGGCTACGCGGTGCTGATGCCGGTCGTCGACGAGATGCATCTGCTCAATATCACGATCGAGCCGGCGCGCCATCGGCAGGGACTCGGCAAGCTGCTGCTGGCGGTGGCGCTGGCCACCGCGCATCAGCATCGGCTGCCCAATGTGCTGCTCGAAGTCAGGCCGTCGAATACCGCCGCGCTGGCGCTGTACGAGGCCGCCGGTTTCGAGACGATCGGCCGGCGCAAGGGCTATTACCCGGCCGCCGACGGGCGCGAGGATGCGCTGGTGCTGCGGCGCCGGTGGGACACGGCCCGGGATGGCGCACAGGACGGCGCGCAGGACGGCGCGCGGGAGGCATCGGCATGAACCGGCGCGCGTTATTCCTGGAGGCGCTCGGCATCGGCACCGAATGGGTGCCGCGCCATGCCGCCGCCGTTCAGGCGGAGCCCGAGGCCGCGGCGGCAACGGGGCTGCCGGACCGGCAAGCGCCAGGCTTCGAAGGACCGAGCCATCCAGCGCCGGACCATCCAGCGCCGGACCATCAGGCGCCGCGTCTCGACGCTGCCCGCGCGACGACCGCCCCCGCGCCGACGCCACGCCAGCCCGTCATTCCGATCGTTGCCGACGACGGCTTGCGGCTGCCGCTCGGCGAATCGGTCGCGCAGCCGGCGGACGACCTTGCCACGCTCGACTGGCAGACGCTGGAAGCGCGCGTGGCCGGCTGCACCGCCTGCCAGTTGTGCAGCACGCGGACCCGCACGGTGTTCGGCGTCGGCGATCGCGAGGCCGACTGGATGCTGGTCGGCGAGGCCCCGGGCGAGAACGAGGACCGGCAGGGCGAGCCCTTCGTCGGTCAGGCCGGCAAGCTGCTCGACAACATGCTGGCGTCGCTGCAACTGGCGCGCGGGCACAACGTGTTCATCGCCAACGTGCTGAAGTGCCGGCCGCCGGGCAACCGCAATCCCGAGCCGGCCGAGGTCGAGCACTGCGAGCCTTTCCTGCGCCGGCAGATCGCGCTGGTGCGTCCGCGCCTGATCGTCGTGCTGGGCCGCTTTGCCGCGCAGACGCTGCTGCGCACCACCACGCCGATCAGCAAGCTGCGCGGCACGGTGCACCGCTACGAGGGCATCCCGGTGGTGGTGACCTACCATCCGGCCTACCTGCTGCGCACGCTGCCCGACAAGGCGCGCGCCTGGGAAGACCTGTGCCTGGCGCGCGATGTCTACCGGCAGAACGATCCGGCGGCGCCGGCCGATCTGCTCGACTCCGGGCTGCTCGACCCCAATCGGGTCGAGTCACAACGGGCCGGCACTGCCGGCGGCGGCGATGCGGGAGCCGGTCACTGAACTGGCCGGCGCCGGCGCGACCACGGCCGAGCCGCTGTGGCGCGCCGCCACG
>NZ_AMPR02000375.1:0-1498 GCF_000307735.3 Cupriavidus sp. HPC(L)
GCCAGCGCGCCGGCGCTCAACACGGCGGCGTTCAGCAGGCGACGCAGGATCGGCAGGGAAAGGCGCGCGGTGGGCGCAGCGGCGAGCGGGGCTGGCATGCGGGTCTCCGGGATGTTGTTGTACGGGCGTGGTGCCGGTTCGGCGTGGTCGGACACGCCTTGCGCAGTCTAGCGACGGATTAAAAACTGGTAAATCGATTTCGCTATAGTAAATTTACGGATCGAGGCGTAGCGCGACGTGACGGAATCGAACTATATTGCCGCGCTTGCCTGCCGCTCGTTTGGCAAGGCGCCGCATGCCGGCGCGGCAAACGCGCCCTGATTCCCGCCCATCCCGCCCGTCCCGATTCGACGCATGACCGACCTAGAAGAAGACGACGCCAAGCTGCGCACCGGCATCCAGTCCATCGAAGTGGGCTTCCAGCTGCTCAAGGCGCTGGCCGCGTCGCCGCGCGCGATGATGCTGCGCGACCTGGCCGCCGCGGCCGACATGAATCCGGCCAAGGCGCATCGCTATCTGGTCAGCTTCCAGCGTCTGGGCATGGTCGCGCAGGACCCGGTCAGCGGCCGCTACGACCTTGGCCCCTTCGCGCTGCAGCTGGGGCTGGCCGGTCTGAACCGGCTCGATCCGGTCAAGAAGGCGCGGCCGATCCTGTCCCAGCTGCGCGACGACATCGACCAGACCGTCGGCATCGCGGTCTGGGGCAACCACGGCCCGACCGTGGTGCACTGGGAGGAGTCGAGCCATCCGGTCACCGTCAGCCTGCGCCTGGGCGACGTGATGCCGATGCTCAATTCGGCCACCGGACGGCTGTTCGGCGCCTATCTGCCGCGCCAGCAGACGCTGCCGCTGATCGAGCGTGAGCTGAACGAGCGCCGCGACGACAATCTGCCGGACCTGCCGCGCTCGCTGGCGGACTACGACGCGGTGTGCGCCGACGTGCGGGCGCACGGCGCGGCGCGCACGCTGGGCGGCGTGCTGCCCGGCATCAACGCGATCTCGTTTCCGGTATTCGATGCCAGCGGCCATGTCTCGATGGCGCTGATCGTGTTGGGCGCGCAGACGGTATTCGATGCAGAATGGGGCGGAGCGATCGACCGCCAGGTGCGCGGGATCGCACACCGGATCTCGACGGAGCTTGGATATCTTGGCGGGACCCCGCCGACCGGAACCGCCGGTCACGCCTGACGCAAAACGCGCGCGCCGCCTGCGCTGGGCGGTCGCGCTGGCCGTCGTGCTGATCGCCCATGCGGTGGTGCTGATCGGACTGGTGCGGATGCCCGGCCCGCTGATTCCGCTGGACGCGGTCGACACGCCGGCCCTCGAGGCGATCCTGCTGCCGCCCAAGCCCGTTGCCGTGGCACCGACCCCGCCGCCGCGTCCCCGCCGTCCCCCTCCCAAACCCGCTCCCGCGCCGGCTGCCACGCCGGAACCTGAACCCGCTGCCGAACCGGCGCCTGGTCCGCCGGCGCCGACCGAAGCGCCGCCGCTGGCGACC
>NZ_AMPR02000374.1:0-1499 GCF_000307735.3 Cupriavidus sp. HPC(L)
TTCGACCTGCAACTGTCCGGTCATACGCACGGCGGGCAGTTCCTGCCGTGGAACCTGTTCGTGCCGATGCAGCAGCCCTATGTCGCAGGACTGCATCGCCATCGGAACATGTGGGTCTATGTCAGCCGCGGCACCGGCTACTGGGGCCCGCCCAAACGTTTCGGCGCGCCGTCGGAGATCACGCGGATACGGCTGCGGCGCGCTCAGGCCTAGCAGCGCCGGCCTTCGGTCTCGCCCATGAACACTGCCAGCTTCACCCACCACACGATCGCCATCCAGCAGGTCCAGCAGACCCTGCTCGGTGCGCGCCATCGCGGCGCCGACATCGCCGCGATGCTGCGCCGCGCGGGCATCGCACCGGCGCTGCTGGACTCGCCGGTCGCGCGCGTGACGCAGGGCCAGTACGCAGCGCTTCTGTTCGCGTTGCGGCGCACGCTGCGCGACGAACTGTGGGGCCTGTGCAATCGGCCGCTGCCGCTGGGCAGCTTCGCGCAGTGCTGCCACATGATGGTCCACGCGCGCACGCTAGGCGAGGCGATGCACAGCGGCCTGCGCTACTACCGCCTGCTGATCGGCGACTTCGTGCCGCGGTTGCGGCGCCACGGCGAGATTGCGATGCTGTGCCTGTCGCCGCGCGTCGACTACGACGGGCGCCTCGCCTACGCGGCGCGCTCGTTCGCCTTTCTCGGTTACGGGCTCGCCTGCTGGATGGCGGCGCGCCGCGTGCCGCTGATCGGCGTCGACCTGCCCGATTCCGAACTGGGCCCGAGCGCCGATGCCGCGCTGCTGTTCCAGGCGCCCGCGTCCTACGGCCACGACTACACCGGCTGGCGCTTCGAGGCGCGCTGGCTCGATCTGCCGGTGGTGCAGAACGAGGCCAGCCTGCGCGAATTCCTGCGGCAGGCGCCGGCCAGCCTGCTGATCAAGTACCGCGACCAGACCAGCATCACCGAACGGATCCGCCGCATCCTGCGCCGCAACCTGACCGGCGAACTGCCGACGCTCGAGGACGTCGGCGAGCAGCTGGCGATGACGCCGCAGACGCTGCGCCGCCGGCTGCGCGAGGAAGGCCAGGGCTTTCGCGGCATCAAGGACGACCTGCGCCGCGACGCGGCCATCGAATACCTCGCCCGCCCCGAGCTGACGCTGCCCGAGATCGCCAGCCTGCTGGGCTTCTCCGAGGCCAGCACCTTCCATCGCGCGTTCAAGCACTGGACCGGGGTCGCGCCCGGCCAATATCGCCAGTCGCACCTGCGCGAGCACTGAGCCAGTCTTCTCCGCACCGCCGCGCGGTCTGCGGGTTTCCCCGTAGCCAAGGCCCGCCTCGGCACCGCGCTGCGTTCGCGCCCGCCCGGGCTTGATCGATCATGCCAATGCGAATCAGCGCTTCGGCCATGTCTGCGTGCGCGCTGCCTTCCTAGACTGTCGTCACCGTGGCGAGCGGGACCATCGACCAGCGGACCAGAACAGGAGACAGACATGGCAGACACCTCGACGTC
>NZ_AMPR02000373.1:0-1502 GCF_000307735.3 Cupriavidus sp. HPC(L)
GATGTCCGCGGCCGGCGGCTGTGGCCCGATGGCGTCACCCCGCTGCTGACCGATGTGCCGGTGGCGATCGCGCGCACCGCGCCGGCGTTCGCCGGCGATCCCGGCGTCGGCGAAATCCGCGCGCTGCATCTGGACGCGATCGCCGCCGCGCGCAGCACCCTGTATCTCGAGAACCAGTATTTCAGTTCGGGCGTGCTGGCCGACGCGTTGGCCGCGCGGCTGGCCGAGCCGGAGGGCCCCGAGGTCGTGCTGGTCTCGCGCCGCAGCGAAAGCGGCTGGCTGGAGGAGCACAGCATGGGTGTGCTGCGCGCCCGCGCGCATCGCAAGCTGCGCAGCGTCGATGCGGGGCATCGCTATCGGCTCTATTACCCGCAACTGCCCGGCGAGGGCGAACCCGGCCCCGACGGCGCCCCGCTGCCCGGCATCAACGTGCACAGCAAGGTCATGGTGGTCGACGACACCTTGCTGACGATCGGCTCGGCCAATCTGAACAATCGCTCGATGGGGCTCGACACCGAATGCAACCTGGTGATCGAGGCCGGCGGCGATGACCGCATCGCCGCGGCGATCCGGGCGATGCGCGCGCGGCTGGTGGCCGAGCACCTGGCCTGCGATGCCGACGAACTGGCCGCGGCCCATGCGCGCGGCGAGCCGCTGCACGAGACCATCGCGCGATGTCATCGGCCCGCTCAACGGACCCTGCAGGCCTTCGATCCGCCGCTGGTCCCCGAAGTGGATGCCGTGGTGCCCGACGAGCGGCTGCTGGACCCGATCGAGCCGATCGATCCGGACGGGCTGGTCGATGAGTTCCTGACGCACGAGGCGCGTCCGCGTGTCATCGGCCGGCTGGGCGTGGCGATCCTGCTGCTGGTGGTACTGGCGGGCCTGGCATTTGCATGGCGCTATACGCCGCTGCGCGAATGGGCGGACTTCCGCCGCGTGCTCGATGTGGTCGAGCAGATCCGCGACATGCCGATGGCGCCGCTGGCGATGCTCGGCGCCTATGTCGCCGCGGGACTGGTGATGGTGCCGGTGACGCTGCTGATCGTGGTCACGGTGATCGTGTTCGGCCCGGTCAAGGGCGCGCTGTGCGCGCTCGGCGGCGTCGTGCTCAGCGCCGCCACCGGCTACGGCATCGGCCGCTTCGTCGGGCGCGATGCGGTACGGCGCTATGGTGGCAAGCGCCTGAACGCGTTGAGCCAGCAGGTCGGCCAGCACGGCCTGCTGGCGATGGTGGTGCTCCGGCTGGTGCCGGTCGCGCCGTTCACACTGGTCAATCTGGTGGTGGGGGCCTCGCGCATCCGTTTTCGCGACTGCCTGCTCGGCACGCTGATCGGCATGACGCCCGGCATCGTGATCTCGGCCTCGCTGGTCGACCGCATCGCGGCGGTGGCGCGCAATCCGAACCCGCTGACGGTCGCGCTGCTGCTGCTGGTGCTGCTGATCCCGCTCAGCGTGCTGTGGCTGCTGCGCCTGCGCCGGCGCGCGGATGCCGCGCAGGC
>NZ_AMPR02000372.1:0-1525 GCF_000307735.3 Cupriavidus sp. HPC(L)
GAGGCCGGCTGCGGGTTGCGCGGGGCGGTGGCGGCCGCGGTGCCGCCGCTGACGATTTGGCTGATATCGATCATCTGTGCTTGCTGGCTTATTGGTTGTGTCCACTGCCGACCTGTTGCCGCGCCAGGCGCGCGGCGTATTCGTCGGTGGCGCGTTGCTCGCGGCGCGCGGCGATCTGCTGCTCGCGCGACTCGGCGCGTGCGATCAGCGTGTCGAAGGAGTTCAGCCGCTGCTTCTGTTTCTGCCAGTTGGCGCGGCCGGCCAGCAGTTGCGATTCGGCCTTGGCCAGCGCCTCGGTCTGATGCCGGATCGCCGCGTCGAGCGAATCGAGGAATTGCGAGAAGTCGTGCCAGCGCGCCGACGGCATGCCGTTCTGCATCAGCGCCTGCATGCGCGCGCGGTATTCCTGCCGGTATTGGGTCAGCGCGGCGAGCTGCTGTTCGGCCTGCGTGCGCTGGCCCTGCAGCCGTCCGAGCTCGCGCGCGGCGGTGTCGGTGTCGTTCTGGGCCAGATCGGCCAGCGTGTTCAACGGGGAGGCCTTAGCCATTTGCGCTCCTGTCGAAGAGCAGATGCAGTTGGTCGATCGATTCGCCGTAGCCCGCGCGCTCGTGAATGTCCTGCTGCAGGAACGCTTCCATGCGCGGATGCAGGCGGATCGCCAGATCGAGTTCGGGATCGGCGCCCGGCACGTAGGCGCCCACGCTGATCAGGTCGCGGTTGCGCTGGTAACGCGACATCAATTGCTTGAAGCGGCGCACCGAGCCGAATTGCTCCGGCGAGATCAAGGCGGTCATCGCGCGGCTGATCGAGGCCTCGACGTCGATCGCCGGATAGTGGCCGGCCTCGGCCAGGCTGCGCGACAGCACGATATGGCCGTCGAGGATCGCGCGCGCCGAATCGGCGATCGGATCCTGCTGGTCGTCGCCCTCGGCCAGCACGGTATAGAAGGCGGTGATCGAGCCGCCGCCCTCGGCGCCGTTACCGGCGCGCTCGACCAGGGTCGGCAGCTTGGCGAACACCGAAGGTGGGTAGCCCTTGGTCGCCGGCGGCTCGCCGATGGCCAGCGCGATCTCGCGCTGGGCCATCGCGTAGCGGGTCAGCGAATCCATGATCAGCAGCACATGGCGGCCCTGATCGCGGAAATATTCGGCAAGGCGCGTCGCATAGGCGGCGCCCTGCATGCGCAGCAGCGGCGAGGTGTCGGCTGGCGCGGCGACCACCACCGAGCGGGCACGGCCTTCCTCGCCAAGGATGTTCTCGATGAAGTCCTTGACCTCGCGCCCGCGTTCGCCGATCAGGCCGACCACGATCACTTCCGCGCTGGTATAGCGCGCCATCATGCCCAGCAGCACGCTCTTGCCGACGCCCGAGCCCGCGAACAGGCCCATGCGCTGGCCGCGGCCGACGGTCAGCATGCCGTTGATCGCGCGCACCCCGACATCGAGTACGGTATCGATCGGCGCGCGCGACAGCGGATTGATCTGCGAGCCGGCCAGCGGCACCTCGCGCGCGGCCTGCAACGGGC
>NZ_AMPR02000371.1:0-1534 GCF_000307735.3 Cupriavidus sp. HPC(L)
GGTCGCGCGTGGCGGGCTCGGCGCGGGCGCACGCGTGCAGACGACGGCAGGCACCTTCGAATTCGGTGACGAGGAAGCGCGACAGCAGATGGCGGCGCGCCTCGCGCACCTGATCGCCGTATTCCCGGCTGTCGCCGCTGACCTGCTGCCACAGCGTGGTCAGTGCCGTTTCACCGGCGCCGTCGTGCAGCACCGCGCCGACCTCGTCCATGAAGTCGTAGCCGGTGGTGCCGTCGATCTGCCATTCGGTGCGCAGCGTCTCGTGCTCGGCCAGGATCTTCTCGATCACGATCCAGGGCCGTGCGCCGCGCGCCGCCATCGCGGCATTCAGGTGCCCGCGCAGTTGCTGGCAATAGCCGCCGGGGTCGGCCAGGCCATCGACATGATCGACGCGCACGCCGTCGATCAGGCCATCGCGCGCGAGCCGCAGCACCAGCGCGTGCACGTCGTCGAACACCTGCGGCTGCTCGACCCGCACCGCGACGAGCTCGCTGACCTCGAAGAAGCGCCGCCAGTTCAGTTCGTCCGCCGCGGTGCGCCACCAGGCGAGCCGGTAGTTCTGCTGCTCGAGCAGCGCGTGCAGCCGCTCGAGGCCGCCGGGCGTCGCCGTATCGAAGCCGCTGCCGTTGCCGCTGCTGCTGTCGCCGCTGGCGTCGAACGCGGCCATCGACTCGTCGGACAACGGTACCTCGTGCTCGCCGTACTGCAGCCAATGACGCTGCCCGTCGCTGCGGACGGCGATCTCGCCCGCCTGCAGCGTCTCCCAATACGGGCGCCCAAGGATCGGCAGCAATACCTTGCCATGCAGTTCGGGGTCGGGCGAATGCCAGTCGATATCGAAGTGTCCGGCGTAGGGACTCTCCGCGCCGCGCGCCAGCACGTCGGCCCACCAGCGGTTGTGGGTCGAGCTGGCCGCCATATGGTTGGGCACGATATCGATGATCACGCCGAGCCCCGCCGCGCGCGCGCGTCCGGCCAGCGCCCGGAAGCCGGCGTCGCCGCCGAGCTCGGGGTTGATCTGCTGGAAGTCGGTCACGTCGTAGCCGTGCGTCGAGCCGGGCTTGGCCGCGAAGATCGGCGACAGGTACAGATGGCTGACACCGAGCGAGGCCAGATAGTCGACCTGGCGCTCGGCGTCGGCGAAGGTGAAGCCGGCATGCAGCTGCAGCCTTGCGGTGGCGCGCGGCACGATGGTGCTGCCGCGGTCGGCAGCATCATCGACAGTGTGCGGGGCCGGGTGAGCACCGCCGGGGTGTGACGCGTTGGCTGGGGCTGACGACATGGTGGCAAGCGTGCGGCGTTCAGCCGGTGGTATTGACGGATGGTTGCTGCTGCCCGGATTGCAGATAGGCGACCGTGGCGCCGGCGGGCAGCGTGCCCGCTTCGAGCAGACGGGCGGCGCCGGGCTCGCTCTCGGCCAGCAGCTCGCCTTGCGGCGCGTCGCCGCAGGAAACGACGGCGTCGCCGAGATTGGCCCACAGCGTCAGCAGCGCGCCGTCGCCCAGGCGCCAGCTGGCGCGCACCGCCGCGTCGC
>NZ_AMPR02000370.1:0-1548 GCF_000307735.3 Cupriavidus sp. HPC(L)
TCTTCGTTGTCTTCGTTGTCTTCGTTGTCGTCGTTGTCGTTGTGCCCGTTGGCGCCGTGACGGCGGCAACGTGGTGTCTCGTTGTCCCGGTGCCCAGGCCGTGCGGGCGTGGGCGCAGGAGCGGCGGCGCAGCGAATGTCGTGCGCTATCGCCCCACACCCGCCGCCTGCTCGATGCTGCGGACCATCTCGGCCAGCATCGGCGCCACGCGCTTTTCCAGCATGCCGCGGCGCAGCTTGGTGCCGGCGATCGCGCAGTTGAACAGCAGCGGTCGGTTCAGATAGACGATGCGCGAGTAGATGCCGACGCCATGCACGCCGATGCCCGCCTCGCCCTCATTGATCGCGTAACCGCGTTTGGGGTAGTGGGCGACGTTGTGGCAGATGCGGTCGTAGTTGGCGGCGTATTCGTCGGGACGCTCGCGCTGCGCGATCTCCATCAGCCTCTGGAATTCGGCCTTCGACAGCGTGCACAGGAACGCACGGCCCATGCCGGTGTTCAGCACCGACCGCACCGCGCCGACGCCCGGCCGCGCCGGCGTGCCCTCGTTGTGGGTGCAGGTGAGCAGATAGGTCACGTCGAGCCGATGCGCCACGCCCATCGACACCGCGCCGTCGATGCGGTCGGCCAGCGCCTGCATCAGCGGCCGCGCGGTATGCCGCATCGGCAGGCCGGTCAGGTAGGGATAGCCCAGCGCGAGCACCTGCGCGCTGACGAAGTACTTGTCGAGCTTCGGGTCCCAGTCGAGATAGCCGAGCTCGTACAGCGTCTTGCAGATGCGCGACACCGTGGCGCGCGGCAGCTGCAGCCGGCGCGACAGTTCGCCATTGCCCATCGGCTGCGGCTCGTCGATGAAGCAGCGCAGCAACGCAAAGCCCTTGGCGAGCAGTCCGCCGAACGACGGGTCGTCGCGGCGGCGCTCGGCGATGAATTGTTCGACCGGCGTGTTCATGTTGTCTCCTGAAATCCAGTGTGGGTGGCCGCGGCGATGACCGTCAAATGATGGAACGAATTTCCAGATATTGGAAATAGCGGCCCCTTCGTTGACGCTGCCCGCCTGTGCCCCTAACGTGGCCGGACGCTGGATCGGATGGACGATGCCGTGCATCGGCGACGCCGTTCCGATCCCGCAATTCGTTCCGTCGCCGCCTCCGGAAGCCGTCATGACCCCTGCCTCTCCCTTCCCGCTGCCGGGCACCGCGCGCAGCGCCTTCCCCGCGCTCGACACCCGTTCGCTGCTGCATGCGCCGAAGCGCCAGCGCGCCCGCGATACCGAGCAGGCTTTGCTGGCCGCGGGCCGCACGCTGCTGGCCACGCGCGACTTCGAATCGATTTCGGTGGCGCAGATCGTCGCGGCCTGCGAGCTGTCGGTCGGCGCCTTCTATGGGCGTTTCCGCGACAAGGCGGCCTTTTTCGAAGCGCTGCAGGCGGCCGCGGTACGCGACGCGCAGCAAGCCATCGAGCGGCATCTGGCGCTGCCCCGGTGCGCCGCGCTGCCGACCGCGGCGCTGATCGACAAGGCGACGCGCCTGCTGGTGCGCGGCTGCC
>NZ_AMPR02000369.1:0-1557 GCF_000307735.3 Cupriavidus sp. HPC(L)
CGCGCGCGAAGCCGCCGCGAGCCGGCGGAGGTTGCCGCGCAGGCACGCAGCCATCGCGAACCCCGCCATCGCGAACCTCGCCATCTCAGCCCCCGTTGCGCCGCGCGGCCAGCCGGGACAGCGCCCAGAACGCGCTCAGCGCCACCGCGAGGCCGGCCAGGATGCCGGCGATGCCGAGGAAGACCGGGTGCGAGGACACCCGCACCCAGACCCGCGCATACCAGGGGAAATCGCCGACGAAATAGCGCTCGCCGAGCCGCAGGCCTTCGACTTCCTTCGCACGCACCACGGTCAGGTCGCCGCGGATCTGCGCGACCTTGGCCGGATCGTCGAGGGCATCGAGCACATCGCCGAGCCGGTCGGCCTCGGTCGCGGTCACCGCGACCACGCTGTGCCGTTCGCGAAAAGGCGATTCGAAGCCGACCAGCGCGGCCAGCGGACCGCCGGCCGACAGGATCGCGCGCCCAGCCGGCGTCATCGCCTCGGGTTCGCTGTCGCTGAGCCAGTTCGACCATGCGCTGGCGCGCTGGTCGCGCAGCGCCATCTCGGTCTTGCCGCGCGCGATCATCAGCGGCAGCGACTTGCCCCAGCGCGCCAGCAGTTCGCCGGCGCTGCCGTTGCCGACGATCAGCAGATTGCGCTGGCCGACCGATTCGACGTCCCTGGCAGGCACCACCGTGACGCGCAGCGCCGGCAGCCCGGTCCAGCGGCCCATATGGCCGAGCAGCGTCAGCAGGGCTTCCTGGTCGATCGCGCGCGGCGCGTCTGGCAGCACCACCGCGGTGTCGGCCAGATCGGCCAGCCGCGTGAACGGATAACCGCTGTTGGCGAAGAAGGCCAGGTTCGGCATCGCGGCATAGTGCGCGAAGCCGCTGAAGTCGATGGTCGAGTCCGGATCGATCGCCGCGCGTGCGACCTTGGCCGGCGTCGACGCGCACAGGCCGGTCTTCTGCGAGTCCAGATGGAAGCGGAACTGCATCTGGTTGTCGCTGCCGACGCGGAAGGCCGGCACGCGGATCGCGTTGGAGACCACCGCGTCGCTGCCCGACAGCAGCGGCACGCTGACCAGATTCTCGTCGTCGCTGCCCGACAGCGGCCGCAAGCGATACGAGCGCACCAGCTGCTCGTTGATATCGACGTTCAGCACCGAGTCGTTGTACGTCGACGGCGCGGTATAGCGGTATTTGAGGTTCAGCGGCACGCTGCGCTGGTTCCAGCCGTACAGGTCGGCCGGCACGCGCAGGTTGACGCGGATCGCCTGCGGGTCGTTGCCCGACACCTGCAGCTGCTGCGGATCGGTGACGAGCTCGCGGAACAGCACCGGACGATCGACCGGCGCCCAGTTCGGCGCGTCATAGGGGGCGCGCGGCGGCCCCAGGTCGACGCTCTGGATCGACGCCTGGCGGCCCGACATCGCGGCCTTGCCGAGCACCAGCGCGTTGGCCGCGGTCGTCAGCTCCTCGGCATTGCGGCCGGCGACCACCAGCAGCTTGTGGTCGGGACTGTTCGGATTGGGCATCACCGTGACCGTCGGGCCGGCGATCTCGCGCAGTCCCA
>NZ_AMPR02000368.1:0-25743 GCF_000307735.3 Cupriavidus sp. HPC(L)
CGTCGGTTCGATCGCCGCCGCCGCCGGGCCGCGGTCGGGCCGCGGCAGCCGCAGCGACAGCGTCTCGCTGCGGTGCACGTAGCGCACGCCGTCGAGCGCGGCCAGCGCGCGCAGCGTGGAGATCGGCACGGTGGCGGCGATGAAATTGCGCCGATGCAGCAGCGGCGTGGCGGGCTGCTGTCCGGGACGGCGCCGATGGCCGGCTTCGGCCAGCATGCGGTCGATGGCGCGCAGCACGTGCTCGGTATCGTCGGGCGCGCCGGGCTCGCGCGGCTCCGTCTCGACGATCACGTTGATGAAGACGTCGTCGGCCACCGGCATGGCCTGCTGCTTGGGCCGGGTCACGCGGCCGCGATGCACCGTCAGGCAGCTGAAGTCGCTGAGGCCGGCGGCAAAGCGGTCGCGTTCCTGCTGCTCGATCGTCAGCCGGCGCCCGGCCGGCTCGGGCAGCGCGGACTTGCGCGTGACCACGCATTGCGAGTATTGCGCGCGCAGCTGGTTGACCGGCTCGCTGCCGTTGCTGACCTGGCGCAGCTTGGGATGCAGATGCTGCAGGGGAGGGGTATCGTCGCGTGGCATCGGGGTTTTCTCCTCGTCGCGCTCGCTGCATAGCCTAACGGCTTCGAGCCGGCGCGGCCACTGCAAAATTTTCAAGCGTGAGTTCAGCGCGATCGCAGCCGGGCCGCCGGTTTGCCCAGGGCCGCGTTCTATCATGCGGACTGAGCGGTGGTTTTACCTGACCGGGATGACACGGTCATTGCCGCGGTCCAATACCGAATACACGGAACCTGCCCATGCTCCGATTGACGATTAGATTGACGAGTTCGAGGACACGATGGACGAGCTGATCGCCGAGTGGCCTGCCTGGCTGCGCTTCGAGCAACCCACGCCCGGCCTGCTGATCGGCGGCCTGCTGCTGTTCGTCGTGCTGGCCGTACTGGGGCTTTGCCTCGTTCGTATCGCGCTGGTGCTGATCCATCCGGCGGTGCGGCTGCTCGATTCGCTGCGCCGCGTCGCACACGATGCGCTGCACGCGCGGGCGGGCGACCGCTGGCCGCGCGTGCTGAAGCTGCTGGAGCGCGAGGTCGCCGAAATCCTGCTGGTGGCGATCGCGGCGGCGGTGCTGCTTGCGAGCGGCGGCCTGCTGATCTGGCTGGCGATGGCGGTCGCTGCGGAAACGCCGCTGGTGCGCGTCGACCAGGCGGTGTTCGCGTGGCTGCAGCAGGGCCGGCAGGACTGGCTCGATGTCGCGATGACCGCGATCACCGAATTCGGCGGTGCGCGCATCGTGGTGGCGATCGGCATTGCGGTGTTCGGGTGGCTGGCGTGGCGCCGGGCATGGGCCGCCGCCGTCTATTGGACGATCGCGCTGATCGGCGCGCGTGCCTGCGTGATGGTGCTCAAATACGGCCTGGCGCGCGGGCGGCCGGCCAGCATCTACGGCGGCGTGGAGTCGTTCTCGTTTCCGAGCGGGCATGCGACCAGCAGCATGGTGACCTACGGCTTCCTGGCCTTTCTGCTGTGCGTGCGGCAACCCTGGCGGGTCCGCATCCCGGTGCTGGCGGTGACGGCGACCGTGGTGGTCGCGATCGGCCTGTCGCGGCTCTACCTGGGCATGCATTGGCTGTCGGATGTGGTGGCCGGCTACGCGCTGGGCATGGCCTGGATCGTGATGCTGGCAACCGCCTATCTGACGCTGCATGTGCCGGCCAGGCTGTCGCCGGCACCGCTGGCCGGCGTGGCCGCGGCCGCGGCGCTGGCGATGGGGGCGTGGGTCGCGGTCTATCATCTGCCCCACAACGTGGAGCGCTACCGCGATGCGGCTAAGGCCGTGCCCGTTGCGCCGGCGCCGGAGACCGAGACGGAGCGGAGTCCGGCGCGGCTGGATCGGCAGCCGGACCGAGTGCTGGCCCCGCAGGCTGTGGCGATGCCTGCGGCGGCGTAGCGCGGGCGCCGCCACCCGTGCCGCCGCCACCGGCACGGCCCGCCGGCAGCCGCGACACCAGCAACTGGTCGATCTTGTGGTGGTCGATGTCGAGCACCTCGAAGCGATAGCCCGCGGTCTCGATGAACTCGGACTTCTTCGGGATGCGTTTCAGGGTATAGATCACCAGCCCGGCCGCGGTGTCGACATAGTCCTCGGCCGGCAGCGCATCGAGATCCAGCGCCTTCTTCAGGTCGACCAGCGGCGTCACGCCGTCGACCAGCCACGAGTCCTCGTCGCGCCGCACGATCTGCTCGTCCTCGGACGAATACAGGATGTCGCCCATCAGCGCGCCGACGATATCGTCGAGCGTGACGATGCCGACCACCAGCCCGTATTCGTTCATCACCACCGCGAAGCTCTGGTGCATCTCGCGAAAGCGCGTCATCGCCTCGGACAGCGTCAGCGTGTCGGGAATCACCAGCACGTTCTTGTCGTAGTGCCGCGCGAGATTGGCGATCGCGGAATCGGCCTCGTCGGCCAGCATCGAGCGCAGGATGTCCTGCGATTCGACGAAGCCCTGCACGTCGTCCAGATCGTGGTCGCAGACCGGGTATTGCGCGTGCGGGTACTTGACCAGCTTGCGCCGCAGGCTGTCGGCGCTCTCGTCCAGCGCGAGGTAGACCACCTCGTCGCGCGGCGTCATGATCGCCGTGACGCTCTTCGAATCGAGCTCGAACACGTTCTCGATCAGATGGATCTCGTGCTTGAGCAGCACGCCGGCCTCGGCGCCGGCATCGACCATCGCGGCGATGTCCTCCGACGTGATCTGCTCGACCGCCTTGGTCGGCAGGCCAAGCAGCCGCAGCGCGGCATCGGCCGCGGCGTTGAACAGCCAGACCAGCGGCTTGAGCACCTTCAGCAGCCACAGCATCGGCCCGATCACCGCGAGCGCGCAGGCCTCCGGGAAGCTCATCGCGATCCGCTTCGGAATCAGGTCGGCGAACTGGATGAACAGCAGCGTGACCAGCAGGAACGAGCCGATATTGGCGATGCGCTGCGCGACCGTGTCGCTGAAGTGGGGCGACAGCAGCGCGTAGGCAACGTCGGACAGATGCTTCTCGCCCAGTACGCCCGCCAGGATCGCGACGGTATTGACGCCGATCTGCACGATGGTGAAGAAGTTGCCCGGCTCCTCCTTCAGCAGCATCACCTTGGTCGCCCGCCGGTCGCCACGCTCCGACAGCGTCTGCAGCTTGGTGCGGCGCGCGGCGGTCAGGGCGATCTCGGAGATCGAGAAGAAGGCGCTGATCAGGATCAGCAGCAGCAGGATCAGGACGAACATGGCGATGGCGGCAGGGGCCGGTGGCTTTTGGCCGAAAGGGCGTTTCGATGATGGTGCAGGCCGATGCAGGCTGTCAATGCGAACCAGACGCCGCCTGGAGCGGGCGTTATATAGCCATAATAAATTGTTATTTTTCGCTTGATAGGAATTGACTTACTCTGTGCCGGTACGCATGGGGGTGTCGCGTGGGTCGAAACGCCGTCAGGCCCATGCACTATCATGCCGTCCATCAACCTCGATTGGAGAACTCGATGACCTGGTTTCCCGCTGGCTGGATTCGCCCGCTGATCGCGGCGCCGCTGCTGGCCCTGACGATGGCCGGCGCCCATGCCGCCGATCTGCTCGACAACGTCAAGCAGGCAGGCGTATTGAAGATCGGCCTGGAGGGCACCTATCCGCCGTTCGGCTATCGCGGCGCCAACAACCAGCTCGAAGGCTTCGACGTCGACGTCGCGCGCGCGGTCGCGGGCAAGCTGGGCGTCAAGCCGGAGTTCGTCACCACCGAATGGAGCGGCATCATCGCCGGCCTGCAGGCGGGCAAGTTCGACGTGATCGTCAATCAGGTCAACGTGACGCCGCAGCGCAAGCAGGTGCTCGACTTCTCCAGGCCCTACGTCTTCTCGGCCGCGCAGCTGATCCAGCGCAAGGACGACAAGCGCGAGTTCAAGTCGCTGGAGGACCTGAAGGGCAAGCGGCTGGGCGTCAGCCTCGGCAGCAACTACAACGAACTGGCCAAGTCGGTGGCGGGCATCGACGTCAAGACCTATCCGGGCGCGCCCGAATATCTGCGCGACCTGGCCGCGCAGCGTGTCGATGCCGCGCTGAACGACCGGCTGATGGTCAACTACCTGATCAAGACGTCGAATCTGCCGCTGCGCGCCGGCGCGGTGGTGAAGGGCGGCGATACCGAGGTCGCGATCCCGTTCCGCAAGGACAATCCGAAGTTCGCACAGGCACTCGACCGCGCGCTGGACGATCTGCGCAAGGACGGCACGCTGACCAAGCTGTCGAACAAGTGGTTCGGCGCGGACGTGACCAAGCCGGTGAAATAAACCGGCAAGCCCGTCGTCCCCGCGAAGGCGGGGACCCAGTGGCTTTCGCAGTCGAGATCAAGTCGCTGGGCCTTCGCCTTCGCGGGGACCACAACTTCAAAGAGCGGACGGCAGTGCAATCGCACTGCCGTTTTGTTTTTTGGGGCACCAATTTATGATTCCGACTTTGCGCGGTCATCAGCGCCTCCATCCCCGCCTCCATTCCCGCCTGCCATGCCATCCCTTCAACTGGTAATCGATTCGCTGCCCGTGCTGCTGCAAGGCATGGTGCTGACCATCAAGTTCGCGCTGTGGTCGATGGCCTTCGGGCTGGTGATCGGCCTGGTGGTCGCGCTGATGGGGATCGGCCACAACCGCGTGCTGAGGGCGATCGCGCGCGTCTATGTCAGCGTGATGCGCGGCACGCCGCTGCTGGTGCAGATCTTCGTGGTGTATTACGGCCTGCCGGGCATTGGCATCACGATGGAGCCCACTCCCGCCGGCGTGCTGACGCTGAGCCTGAATGTCGGCGCCTATCTGTCGGAAAGCATGCGCGGGGCGATCCTCGGCATCTCTCGCGGGCAGTGGCTGGCGGCCTACAGCCTCGGGCTGACGCCCGCGCAGACGCTGCGCTACGTGGTTGGTCCGCAGGCGCTGCGCATCGCGGTGCCGAGCCTGTCGAACAGCCTGATCAGCCTGATCAAGGACACCTCGCTGGTGTCGGTGATCACCGTCACCGAACTGCTGCGCACCACGCAGGAACTGATCGCGGCGACCTACCAGCCGCTGCCGCTGTATCTCGCGGCGGCCGCGATCTACTGGGTATTGAGCACGCTGCTGTCGTTCGTGCAGCGGCTGCTGGAGAGAAGATTGTCGTTGCCGGGGCGGCATTGACGGTGGTGGGGCGGGCGCTGTTTGCCCTCTCCCCAGCCCTCTCCCGCAAGCGGGAGAGGGAGCGGGTCAGCGCGGGCTTGACGTCTGGCGTCTGATCATCGCTGCACGGTGTTCTTTCCCTTTCCCGCAAGAGGGAGAGGGAGCTGGTCAGCGCGGGTGCGACGTCCAGCGCCTGATCACTGCCGCACGGTGTTCCCCCCTCTCCCGCTTGCGGGAGAGGGGCCGGGAGAGGGCAAGCGCCTCACCCGGCTTCCGCGATCCGCTTCGCGATATGGTCCAGCGCCTCCTCGACCTGATCGACCAGGATCAGGCACAGGTCGCCCGGCTGCAGGCGGCCCAGCGCGGTATCGATGGCGAGGAATTCGCCGCGGATCTCGTCGACCGCGCTGGCCCGCGTGGCACCCTGCAGCCCTTCGCGCAGCAGCGCCAGCACCTCGCCATCTTCGCGCCCGCGCTGGCACTGGTCCTGGTACAGCACCACGTCGTCGAACACGCCGCCGAGGATCTGCGTCTGGCGGCGGATGTCCTCGTCGCGGCGGTCGCCGGCGCCGCTGATCACCACCATGCGGCGGCGCGAGGGCATCGTCTCGATCGCGTTGCACAGTGCCTGGATCGCGTCCGGATTGTGGCCGTAGTCGGCGATCAGCGTCGCGCCGCGATAGTCGAACAGATTGAAGCGTCCCGGCGCGCTCGCCGCGTCGCTGACGAAGGTCGCCAGGCCGCGACGGATCACCGACCAGTCGATGCCCAGCGCCCATGCGGCCGCGGTCGCCGACATCGCGTTCTCGACCTGGAAGCCGATGCTGCCGCCGCGCGTCAGCGGAATATCCTTCAGCGCGATCCGCACCTGGGTGTCGCCCTCGGCGGCAACGAGCTCGTCGCCGTCGGTGAACACCACGCGCTTGCCTTGCGCGCGATGCGTGGCCAGCACCGGGTGCTCGGCATCGCGGGCGAAGAACGTCACCGCGCCCGGGCAGGCGTCGGCCATGCGCGCGACCATCGGGTCGGCCGCGTTGAGCACCGCCATGCCGTGCGGCGCGACGTTCTGCACGATCACGCTCTTGAGCACCGCCAGGTCTTCGACCGTGCTGATATAGGAAAGCCCGAGGTGGTCGCCTTCGCCGACGTTGGTCACCACCGCGACATCGCAGCGGTCGAACGCCAGTCCTTCGCGCAGCAGGCCGCCGCGCGCGGTCTCGAACACGGCCGCGTCGACGTCGGGGTGCAGCAGCACATTGCGCGCGCTGCGCGGACCGCTGCAGTCGCCGGTGTCGATACGCTGGCCGTTGATATAGACGCCGTCGGTGCCGGTCATGCCCATGCGCAGGCCGCTGCCGGCCAGCAGGTGGGTGATCAGCCGGACCGTGGTGGTCTTGCCGTTGGTGCCCGACACCGCGACGACCGGAATGCGGCCGTCGTCGCCGTCGGCGAACATCGTCGAGATGATCGCCTCGCCGACCGCGCGGCCCTTGCCGTAGGAGGGCTGCAGATGCATGCGCAGGCCCGGCGCGGCATTGACCTCGACGATGCCGCCGGCCTGTTCCTCGAACGGCTTCAGCACGGTTTCGCAGACCGCGTCGACGCCGCAGATATCGAGGCCGACCATCTGCGCGGCGGCCACCGCGCGCGCCGCCATCTCGGGATGCACGTCGTCGGTGACGTCGGTGGCGGTGCCGCCGGTCGACAGGTTCGCGTTGTTGCGCAGGATCACGCGCGTGCCCTTGGGCGGCACCGATTCCGCGGTCAGGCCTTGCTTGGCGAGCGTGGCCAGCGCGATATCGTCGAAGCGGATCTTGGTCAGCGAGGTCGCATGGCCTTCGCCGCGGCGCGGGTCGCGATTGACCTCGTCGACCAGCTGGCGCACGGTATGCACGCCATCGCCGATCACCTGCGGCGGATCGCGCCGGGCCGCGGCGACCAGCTGGTTGCCGACCACCAGCAGGCGGAAGTCGTGCCCCGGGATATAGCGCTCGACGATCACGTCGCTGCTGATCTCGGCCGCGACCTCATAGGCGGCCATTACTTCCTCGCGCGTGCGGATGCGCACCGCGACGCCCTTGCCCTGGTTGCCGTCGCGCGGCTTGACCACCACCGGCGCATCGATTTCCTGCGCCACTTCCCATGCCTCTTCGGCGCTGCTGACCGAGCGGCCCAGCGGCACCGGCACGCCGGCCGCGTGCAGCAGGCTCTTGGTCAGCTCCTTGTCCTGGGCGATCGATTCGGCAACCGCGCTGGTCATATCGGTTTCCGCAGCCTGGATGCGCCGCTGGCGGCTGCCCCAGCCGAATTGCACCATGCTGCCCTGCGTCAGGCGGCGATAGGGGATGCCCCGCGCGACCGCCGCATGGACGATCGAGCCGGTGCTCGGTCCGAGCCGCACGTCCTCGTCCAGTTCGCGCAGGCGGGACAGCGCATCGTCCAGGTCGAACGGCGTGTCGTCGCGTGCGGCGATGCACAGCTGCCGGGCCAGATCGAGTGCAAGGCGTCCAACCTCTTCTTCGCTGTACTGGACCACCACCTGATAGGTGCCGGGCTCGACCGTCGGCGAGGTACGGCTGAAGGTCACCGGGCAACCGGCGGCCGCCTGCAGCCGCAGCGTCGCGCATTCGAGCGCATGGGCCAGCGACGCATCGCCGTGCGCATCGTCGGGTCGCAGCGGGCCGATGTCGGGGAAGCGCGCGCGCAGGCGCTCCTCGAATCCCGGCAGGTCCTCGATCGTGCCCGCTTCGTCGGGGCACGCGACGATCGCTTCGATCGCGGTGTGGCGGCACCACAGGTTCGGACCGCGCAGCGCGCGGATGCGTGAGACTTCCATCAATCAGTTTCCTATCGGTCGGCCGCCGGCCGGTCGGGGCGCGACCCCGCGGCAGGCGACCGTTCTATCCTTCAGCGCTTCAGCGTGTCAGAACCTCGGCGCCTTGCCTCTGATCATCGATGCCGGCCGGTCAACCGCGCCGGGCCGGCTGGCCCAGCCAATGGTGAACCTGGTCCAGCGTGGTGCCGATATCGGCCTCGTCGGCCTGCAACACCAGCAGATCGCCCGCCACCAGCTGCGACAGCGCGGCCTCGACGGCATCGCGGCGGCTGCCCTGGTCGATGATCTTGCTGACGCGGCGGCCTTCGTACAGGCCCTTCTTCAGCAGCGCGCGCGCCTCGCTGTCGGGCAGCTTGCGCGCGACGCTGCGGTCCTCGCACAGGAACACGCGATCGAAGGCGGCGCCGAGCGCCTTGCCCTGTTCGATCAGGTCCGCGTCGCGGCGATCGGCGCCGGCGCCGAACACGGCCAGCCGGCGTTCGGACGGGAAGCGCTCCAGCGCCTTGGCCAAGGCCTCCAGCGCGGGGGCGTTGTGCGCGTCGTCGACGATCACGGTGGCGCCGTTGCGCTCGAACAGCGTAAAGCGGCCCGGCACGTCGAGCTGGCCGACATCGAAGGTCATCACGCCGGCGCGGATCAGCTCGTGCGAGATGCCCAGCGCCCACGCCGCGGCCACCGCCGCCAGCACGTTCTCGATCTGGAAGCCGACGCGGCCGGCATAGGTCAGCGGAATCGCCGCGACGTCGGCCAGCGGCATCTCGCTGTTGCCGGTGGCCAGCACGATGCGGCCGTCGCGCACGTAGACCGCGCGCTTGCCGGCCGCACGGTGCTGCGCGATCGCCGGCAGCTCGGCGCTGCCGCCGAAGAAGATCACGTCGCCGTCGCACAGCTCGGCCATCTCGACCACCAGCGGATCGCGCGCGTTGAGCACCGCGGCGCCGTGCTTGAGCACGACGTCGACCTGCGTGCGCAACACGCTGTACATCTTGTCGGCGTCCTCGATGTAGTAGTGGCCGAGGTGATCCGGAGTATCGATATTGGTGACCACGCCCACCAGGCAGCGGTCGTAGGCCAGGCCCTCGGACAGCATCGTGCCGCTGTCGTTCTCGAACACGGCGGCCTCGACGGCGCGGTTCTTCAGCACGCGGGTCGCGGCCTCCCAGTTGGCACGATCGCCGCCTTCGACCAGCCGGCGATCGAGGTAGAGGCCGTCGCTGCAGGCCAGCCCGGTATGGCGGCCGGACAGCTGCAGCAGACGCGCGACCAGCTTGGCCACCACGGTCTTGCCGTTGGTGCCGGTGATGCCGACCACCGGAATGCGGCCGTCGTCGGCCGGCGCGTCGCCGTCCGCGGCGGGCGGGAACAGGTGATCGACGATCGCGCGGCCGACCGGACGCGGCGTGCCGGCGGCGGGTTTGAGGTGCATCAGCAGGCCGGGGCCGGCATTGACCTCGACGATCGCGCCGCCTTGCTCGGCCAGCGGGCGCGAGATGTCCTCGGCGACCAGGTCGATGCCGGCGATATCGAGGCCCACCACGCGGGCAGCCAGCGCGGCATGCGCGGCGACGCTGGGGTGAACGCGATCGGTGACGTCGAACGCCACGTTGCCGTTGCGCTGGATCAGCACATGGCGGCCCTCGGGCGGCACCGACTCGCCGGTAAAGCCCTGGCGCTTCAGTTCGAGGCGGGCGGCCGAGTCCAGCCGCACGCGGTTCAACGGATGATCCTCGGTGTTGCCCCGGCGCGGGTCGCAGTTGATCTGCAGCTCGATCAGCTCGTCGATGGTCGACTTGCCGTCGCCGACCACGCTGGCCGATTCGCCCATCGCCGCCGCGACCAGCCGGCCGCCGACCACCAGCAGGCGGTGCTCGTTGCCGGGCACGAAGCGCTCGACGATCACGCCGCTGCCTTCCTCGATGGCGACCGCATAGGCGGTCTGCACTTCCTCGCGGCTGAACAGGTTGGTGAACACGCCGCGGCCGTGATTGCCGTCATAAGGCTTGACCACCACCGGCACGCCGATCTCCTCGGCGGCCTCCCAGGCATCCTCGGCGCTGTCTACCAGCCGGCCTTCGGGCACCGGCACGCCGCACGATTCGAGCAGGGACTTGGTCAGGTCCTTGTCCCGCGAAATGCTTTCCGCGATCGCGGAGGTGCGGTCGGTCTCGGCGGTCCAGATGCGGCGCTGGCGCGCGCCGTGGCCGAGCTGGACCAGATTGCTGTCGGACAGGCGCAGCGCCGGGATACGGCGGTCGTCGGCGGCATAGACGATGCAGGCGGTGCTCGGGCCGAGCCAGTGGCGATCGATCAAACGGCGCAGTTCATCGATGGCGCCATCGACGTCGAAGGGACGGTCCTCGATCGCGGCCATCACCAGATCGCGCGCGAGGAACAGCGCGGCGCGGGCCACGCGCTCGTCCCAGGCGGTGACGATGACCTTGTAGACGCCGACCAGCGGCGTCTCGCGCGCCTTGCCGAAGCCGCCGGGCAGGCCGGCCAGGCTCTGCAGTTCCAGCGTCACGTGCTCCATGATGTGCGCCGGCCAGGTGCCTTCCTTCAGCCGCTGCAGGAAGCCGCCGCGCTCGCCGATGCTGCAGCGGTGCTCGATCAGCGAAGGCAGCCAGGCCGTGAGGCGTTCGTAGAAGCCGGGAATCTTGTTGGAGGGGTATTCCTCCAGTTCTCCGATATCGACCCACGCCTCCAGCACCGGCCCATATGTCCACATATTGGGGCCGCGCAGCGACATGACATCGAATATCTCAATGTCCTTTTTCTTCATTGAATTAGCTTGAGGCATGGGCGATGCGCCCGTGGGGCGGAAGTCTAACCTTTCAATAACGTTACAGCGTAGACCTGGTTGACTTCCCGACGAAAAAGCGTTTGTGCGCCGCGACAGACGCTGCCGCGCCGATGTGGCTTCGATGTGGCTTATGTATACTTGCGCCGCGCTTGCGCCGATCCATCCTGCGACATATCGGCATCCTGGCAGCGCCCGCCATTTTTATTTGTATCAAGACATGTCGTTTCGACCGTCGACCGACCGCTTGCGCCATGCTCGCGCAGCCCGACGAAACGACGCCCGCTGTGCCGACCATGACCCTAGCCGCTACCTCCGTATCCTCGACCCCCACGCTGCCTGACCCCTGGCGCGTCTCGCTGGAGGCCGAACTCGGCTCCCACCGGGACCTGCACGGCGAAACGGTGCTGGCCTGGCTGGAGGTCGATCTCGACCGGCGGCTGCATTTTACAGAAGGCGTGGTAGTTGTCACCGACCGCCGCGTGCTGGCCCGGGGCAATGGACAGGACGGGCATGGCGGGCAGGACGGCTGGCGGCAATGGCCGATCGGCGCCGAACTGACGATGCACCATGGCGACCATGCGGGCGTCGGCACGCTGGAGCTGCAGGACCGCAACGGCCGGCTGGCGGCCTGGCACTACACGCTGGGCAACAATCCCGCGGCGCTGCGCCTGCTCGATACGTTCAACGCGCAGCGCGATCGTCTCGCCGCCGGCGCGGCCGCGCGCGAGCCGATCGAGGCCGAGGGCGTCTGCCCGACCTGCCGCGCGCCGCTGCCGCCGGGCGAGGACGAATGCCCGCAATGCAGCCGCGAACTGGAGACGCCTCCGTCGACCTGGGCGCTGCTGCGGCTGTGGCGCTTCGCCCGGCCCTACCGGATGCAGCTGCTGGCGGGCTTCGTGCTGACGCTGCTGTCGACCGGCGCCACGCTGGTGCCGCCGTACCTGACCATGCCGCTGATGGACAAGGTGCTGATCCCCTACCAGAACGGCGTGCCGATCGACTACGACCTGGTGCGGCTCTATCTGGGCGGCCTGCTCGGGGCGGCGCTGATCGCCTGGAGCCTGGGGTGGGCGCGCACCTATCTGCTGGCGCGGGTATCGGAGCGGATCGGCGCGGACCTGCGCACCACCACCTACGAGCACCTGCTGAAGCTGTCGCTCGAGTATTTTGGCGGCAAGCGCACCGGCGACCTGATGGCGCGCATCGGCAACGAGAGCGATCGCATCTGCGTCTTCCTGTCGCTGCATCTGCTCGACTTCTTCACCGACGTGCTGATGATCATGATGACGGCGGTCATCCTGATCTCGATCAACCCCTGGCTCGCGCTGGTCACGCTGGTGCCGCTGCCGTTCATCGCGTGGATGATCCACCAGGTCCGCGACCGGCTGCGCCATGGCTTCGAGAAGATCGACCGCAACTGGTCCGAGATCACCAACGTGCTGGCCGACACCATTCCGGGCATCCGCGTGGTCAAGGCCTTTGCGCAGGAACGCCGCGAGGTCGAGCGCTTTCGCGAGGCGAACCGGCACAACCTGGCGATCAACGATCGCGTCAATGCGGTGTGGTCGCTGTTCACGCCGACCGTGACGCTGCTGACCGAAGTCGGCCTGCTGGTGGTCTGGATCTTCGGCATCTGGCAGGTCTCTCGCGATGCGATCACGGTGGGCGTGCTGGTCGCCTTCCTGACCTATATCAGCCGCTTCTACACGCGGCTCGACTCGATGAGCCGCATCGTCTCGGTCACGCAGAAGGCCGCGGCCGGCGCCAAGCGGATCTTCGACATCCTCGACCACGTGTCGAGCGTGCCGGAGCCGGCGCGGCCCACGCAGCTGCCCCAGGTCAGCGGCGCGATCGAGCTGCGCGATATCGGTTTCCGATACGGCAGCCGCGCGGTGATCCGCGGGCTCGATCTGCAGATCCGTCCGGGCGAGATGATCGGCCTCGTTGGCCACAGCGGCTCGGGCAAGAGCACGCTGGTCAATCTGATCTGCCGCTTCTACGACGTGTCGGAAGGCGCGATCCGCGTCGACGGCGTCGATATCCGTTCGCTGGCGGTGGCCGACTACCGCCGCCATATCGGCCTCGTGCTGCAGGAGCCGTTCCTGTTCTTCGGCACCATCGCCGACAACATCGCCTATGGGCGGCCCGATGCAACGCGCGCCGAGATCATCGCCGCCGCGCGCGCGGCCCATGCGCACGAGTTCATCCTGCGGCTGCCGCACGGCTACGACTCGCTGGTCGGCGAACGCGGCCAGGCGCTGTCCGGCGGCGAGCGCCAGCGCATCTCGATCGCGCGTGCGCTGCTGATCGATCCGCGCATCCTGATCCTCGACGAGGCGACCTCGTCGGTCGACACCGCGACCGAGAAGGAAATCCAGAAGGCGCTGGACAATCTGGTGCAGGGCCGCACCACGATCGCGATCGCACACCGGCTGTCGACGCTGCGCAAGGCGGACCGGCTGGTGGTGATGGATCGCGGCCGCATCGTCGAGGTCGGCCCGCATGACGAGCTGATGGCGCGCGAGGGCGCCTACTATCGGCTGTACCAGGCGCAGGCCCGCAACGTCGATACCGATCCGGACGATCCGGTCGAGGTCAATACCGTCGCGCCCCATGTCACGGCCAGTGCCGCCGTCGTGCAATAAGGAAGTTCGATCATGCAAGCAAGCGAATCGACGACTGCGGTCGCATTCCCGTTCCAGCTGTCGCGCAATCCCTTCGGCCGTCTGGTATTGACGACCGCCGAGGGCGTGGTGCATGAGGGCGTGGTCGCCGTGCGCGCGTTCCCGATCACGGCGCCGGACGGTGGCATCGCACTCGTCAGCGCCGAGGGCCACGAGCTGGCGTGGATCGAGCGCCTGGAGCACCTGCCGGCAAGCGCGCGCGCGATCGTCGAGGAAGAGCTGGGCGGGCGCGAATTCATGCCCGAGATCCGCCGCATCGTCAGCGTGTCGACCTTCGCCACGCCGAGCACGTGGCAGGTCGAGACCGATCGCGGCCCGACCCGGCTGGTGCTGCGGGGCGAGGAGGACATCCGCCGGCTGGCGGGCACCACGCTGCTGATCTCGGACAGCCACGGCATCCACTATCTGATCCGCAGCCTGCAATCGCTCGACAAGGCCAGCCGCAAGCTGCTCGACCGCTTCCTGTAGCGGCCGGCGCGCGGCCGGCGCAGCGGTCTCCAGTGGCGAGTCTCTTACGCCGCACCACCGAAATATCCAGATACAAAGCTGCGTTGCCGCCTCGCGCCCCCGGGTGTAACTTGCCATCGCTGTCCCAACCAACAAGGAGATCTCGATGAAGAGGAACCACATGTTGATGGGTTTGCTGGTGGCCGCGGGCGTGCTCGGTTCATCGGTCGGCCTGGCGCAATCCAGCTCCGGTGGCGGCTCGGCCGGCGCCGGCGGATACGGCGCAGGAGCGGGGGCCCCACCCGAGTCGCAGCGGGGCGGCTCGCAGATGGGTGGGCCGCAGACGGGTGGCTCGGATACGCGCGGCTCGCAGATGGGTGGGCCGCAGACGGGCGGCTCGGATACGCGCGGCTCGCAGATGGGTGGCTCGCAGAGGGGTGGCGCGCAGATGGGCGGTCCATCGGGACGGGTCGCTCAACCCGGCGAGCGCGCCACGCCGTCGGCTACGCCCGGCGGCCCGGGCGCATCGGCCTCGCCGTATGCTTATGCGCCGGGCCAATGGAAGAAGGGCGATCGTTTGCCGGCCGCCTATCGCGATCGTCAGTACGTGATCGACGACTGGCGCTCGTTCCAGCTGGAACGCCCGCCGAAGGGGCACCAATGGGTCGGCGTCGGCAATGAGTTCCTGCTGGTCTCGACCCGCAACGGCACCATCGCCCGCGTCGTTACCGGGCAATAGCCCGGCAATCGTCGCCCCGGCAATCGTCGCTCCGGCAATCGTCTTGTCTCGGGCAACACGGCCCGCGCAGCGTGAGGACGCTGGCGCGGGTTCTTGTTTCAAGGCATCGCCAAAGAAAAAAGGACGTCCGAAGACGTCCTTTCTTTTTGGTGCGGGGCTGGGCCCCGCACGGTCTTAACGCGAGAAGCGCGAGCGGGCGGGGCGCTGGCCGCCGAAGCCGCCGCCGTTGGCGCCATGGCGATTGCCGTAGCCGCCGCGATTGCCGTCGCCGAAGCTGCGGGCACCATCGCGGCTGTCGCCACGATTTTCGCCACGATAGCCGCCACGGTTGCCGTCGCGGTCGCCGAAGCTGCGCTCGGCAGGCTTGCGGTCGCCGAACGGGCGGTCGCCATATTGACGATCGCCGAAGCTGCGCTCGCCGAACGGGCGATTGCCGTTGCCGCCACTGCCATAGCCACGCGATTCGCCGCCGAAGCTGCGCGGTGCCTGCTCGCGGTCGCCGCGATAGCCGCCACCGTTGCCGCCACCGTTGCCGCCGCCGTTGCCGTAACCGCGCGACTCGCCGCCGCCGAACTTGCGCTCGCCGCCGCGATAGCCGCCACCATTGCCCGGACGGCCGCCGCCCGGCTTGCCGCCGAAGCCGGTGCGCGGCTTGGGCGTACGGCGCGGTTCCAGGCCTTCGATCACCGACGCCGTGACGCGGTTGTTGGTGAAGCGCTCGATCCGCTTCCACTGGAAGGCATCGTTGTGGTTGACCAGGTTGATCGCCACGCCCGAGCGGCCCGCGCGGCCGGTACGGCCGATACGGTGCACATAGTCCTCGGCCTGCTTGGGCAAGTCGAAGTTCACCACGTGGGTGATATCGGGCACGTCGATGCCGCGCGCCGCCACGTCGGTGGCGACCAGCACGCGCAGGTTGCCGCGGCGCAGTGCCGTCAGCGTGCGATTGCGCGCGCCCTGCGTCATGTCGCCGTGCAATGCGCCGGCGGCAAAACCGGTGTCGGACAGGCGCTCGGCCAGCGAATCGGCATCGCGCTTGGTCGCGGTGAACACGATCGCCTGCTTCAGCGACGCGTCGCGCAGCAGATGGTCGAGCAGGCGCTCCTTGTGCGACATGTCGTCGGTGAAGTGCAGGCGCTGCTCGATGTTGCTCTGATCGGCACGCGCCGCCGCGATTTCGATGCGTTGCGGGTCACGCAGCTGGCGCGCGGCCAGTTGCGCGATGCGGCCATCGACCGTCGCCGAGAACATCAGCGTCTGGCGGGTGGCCGGCGTCGCCGCGACGATCGCGTCGATGTCGTCGGAGAAGCCCATGTCCAGCATGCGGTCGGCCTCGTCGAACACCAGCATGTCGAGCTGCGACAGGTCGATGCGGCCGGCGTCGATATGGTCGAGCAGACGGCCCGGCGTTGCCACCAGGATGTCCGGCATCTTCGACAGCATCGCCAGCTGCTTCGGATAGGGCATGCCGCCCAGGATGCTCGCGCAGATGATGCGGCGCAGATGGCGGCCGTACTTGGCGGCCGCGTCGGTCACCTGCAGCGCCAGTTCGCGGGTCGGCGTCAGCACCAGCAGCGACGGCTGGGCCGGGGCCGGGCGGGGACGCTTGCCCTTCATCCGCTTGACCGGCTCGTCGGCGCGCGGGCGGTTCGGTGCCGGACGCTCCGAAATGCGCTGGATCGCCGGCAGCATGAAGGCGGCGGTCTTGCCCGAGCCGGTCTGGCTCGACACCAGCAGGTCGCGGCCGGCCAGGAAGGCCGGGATCGCTTGTGCCTGTACCGGCGTCGGCGTGGTGTAGTTGGCCTCTGCCAGGGCGCGCAGGATCGCGGCGTCCAGGCCGAGCGCGGCGAAGCCGTCGGCGCCTACCGGTGCCGCAGGCGCTTCCTGCGGGTCGAGGATCGCCTGCAGGCGGTCCAGCGGGCTCGCTGCATTGGTGTTGGAAATATCGTTGGCGGAGGCAATAGGCTGCTCCGCACGGAAATCGTGCTGGGTCATGTCGTAAGGGTCTTGATGCATGGCACCCCTGCCATCGGGCAAGAGGTGGGCGCAGTGCAAAGTCTTAAAAAGGCTTCGGCGCCAATCGGAAGGCCGTGACGACAGACTCAGCTGGCAGTACGGCGGCAGGCAGGGGGCGACCGGTGCAAGACCGGAAGCCGGGTCCCTGGCAGGCAAACAGCGACGAGGCTGTTCAACAGGATCGGAGACGAGGCGGCGTCAAGTGAGATGGCGGCCTGGCAAGCGGCGGGTGGTCGAACACTACTGGAAAACGACCGGAGAACCGAGCGACAGAACTTGAGAGCGGAAGCGGCATCGCCTCTGGCCCATAGGGCTGGTCGGCGTGCACGGCTCGCATTGCGAACTCACGGGGCGCATTCTAGCAGAACCCGCAAATTCTTGCTGCACTGCGAAAACATGGTCCGCAAGCGCCTTTGGGCGGACATTGGCAAGGCTGCCGCTGGCGGGCGAGTCCACGTCTCTTGAATCCCCGAACCCCCGCCCTATACTCGCAGTGTCGACACGAAGTGCCGGCACGGATGCGGACAACCTCCCACCCGATGGCCGTCTTCAGCGAGTGCCTCGCTGTTCGCCATCGGTATCTCCGCAATGCACGCCAGCGCCTTCTTTCTCCGACTGTCCGGGTGGTCCGGATGGGCGGCCGCGACATCGGCGGAACCATGAGGAAGAGGACCTGTACCGTGGCTTGTGGCGATGCCGCCAGCGTCGACCCAGACTGCCCGGCCCGTCCGCAGCCAGCCCGCCAGGACATTGGCGGGCTTTTCATTTGTGCGAGGGCTTGGCGCCAGGGGCGCCCCCAGCGCGAAACCGCACGTTCCGGACGCCGCCTGGACGCTGCACATCAAGTGACTTTGCTATACTCCGCCCCTGCCTCGGCCGATGGCCGAGCGCGCGGGTTCACCGGTTCGACGGTGGCCGCATCCCAGGGCGTCGCAGCGATGCCCGTCTATCCGCTCGCCGTAGTTCAATGGATAGAACGAGCGCCTCCTAAGCGCTAGATACAGGTTCGATTCCTGTCGGCGGGACCAATCCCCATATCCGTATTCGCATCGCCCCGTTTCCACGCGGTTGCCGCTCGCAATCCGCGACGCCGGACGCCGCGCGTGCTGTCATGGCCGAGCGTCGGCATCCGGCAGGACCGAAACGGCTATCGACGATCAGGCGCCGTCGAGGAACGGACTGCGCTGGCCCAGGCGCGTGCCCAGCGCATCCGGCGGCAGGCTCATGCTGGCCGGATCGAGGGCAGGGTCGGTGCTCGCCATGCCCGCTTGCGCGGCAGGCGCGGTGGCTTGCGCGTACGGATCGCCGGAGACCGGCGCCGCGGCTGGAGCTTGCGCCGTTGCCGCCGGCATGCCCTGCATCGGCTGGGCCGAAGGCATCGACTGCGTGGCAGGCGCGGACTGGATCGACTGCGTGGGTTGCGCGGATTGCGCGGATTGTGCGTATGGCGAGGATTGGGTGGACTGCATCGGCTGCATCGTCTGCGCGGCCGGCATCGGCTGAGTCGGCTGCATCGGCTGGGACTGCTGCGCGAGCAGCGGGTACGACGCGATCATCGCGCCAGCCATCAACAGGGATTTCGCCAGATGTTGCTTCATTCGTGTACCTCCATCAAAACGCCTACAGGCAAGGGAGGAATCACTGTAGCGGCGAGGCGTCTGACATTCTGTTCGATTTTGCAACGGTGATTTACGAGCCTTGTCATCGGCGCCAATGCGGCTTACAACCACGCGCGCAACACTGCGTGCCGCGCTGGCGTGCATGTCAAACCAGCGCGAACGCAAGGGCTCGACGTAAATGGGCCAGTGTAGAATCGGCGGCCTGTTGCGGTAGCGCGTGAACCAGCTCTGACGCCGCGGTCGAGCGCCTTCTCGGAGTCGGCAACATGGACGGACAACAAGAAGCGATCCCCTGCGTGCCTCGGACCGGAACCGTCGATGCGCGGATGGCCCATCGATGAAAGCCATCGCGCATCCCCCACGCATCGTCGCGATGGTCTTCCTGCTGGCGATCGCGGCCGGCACGCTGCTGCTGCGCTTGCCGATATCCCAGGCCGACGGGCAGCCCGTGCCGTGGCTGACGGCGCTGTTCACCGCGGTATCCGCGATCTGCGTGACGGGCCTGCTGGTCGTCGACACCGGCAGCTACTGGTCCGGCTTCGGCCAGGCCGTGATTCTCGTGCTGTTCCAGATCGGCGGCTTCGGCATGATGACCGCGGCGACGCTGCTGGGCCTGATGGTCAACCGCTCGCTGCGGCTGCGCACCAAGCTGATCACGCAGGTCGAAACGCGCTCGCTCGGCGTTGGCGACGTGACCAGCGTGGCGCGGCTGGTGCTGGTGGTGACGCTGGCATCCGAGGCCGTGGTCACGGTGCTGCTTGCCTTGCGGCTTCGCTACGGCCATGACCTGCCATGGGGCGATGCCATCTGGAGCGGACTGTTCCATGCGGTGTCCGCCTTCAACAACGCCGGCTTTTCGATCCATGCGGACAGCCTGACGCGCTATGCCGCCGATGCGCTGATCCTGATTCCGGTGATGATCGCCGTCGTGGTCGGCGGTATCGGTTTCCCGGTGCTGCACGATGTCCGGCGCAAGGCGCGCAGTCCCCATCATTGGTCCCTGCATACCAAGCTGACCCTGGCCGGCACCGCGGTGCTGCTGGCGATGGGCTTTGTCGGGGTCCTGCTGTTCGAATGGACCAATCCGAATACGCTGGGGCCGATGTCGGCCGGCGACAAGCTGCTGACCGCGGCGTTCGCCTCGGTATCCGCGCGGACGGCCGGCTTCAATACCGTGGACATCGGCGTGCTGACGCCGGAAACATGGGCGCTCCACTACTTCCTGATGTTCGTCGGCGGCGGCAGCGCCAGTACTGCCGGGGGCGTCAAGGTGGGCACGATCGCGATCCTGGCGCTGCTGGTGTTCGCCGAAATCCGCGGCCAAAGCGATTGCGAGGCATACGGCCGCCGGCTGGGCGCGTCGGCCCAGCGCCAGGCCATCACGGTGCTGGTGCTCGGCAGCGCGCTGGTCACCCTCGGTACACTGGTGTTGCTGCGCACGACCGATATTCCGACCGATCAGGTGATCTTCGAGGTCATCGCCGCCTTCGGCACGACGGGCCTGTCGACGGGCATCACCGGGGATCTGCCGGCGCCGGCCCAGTTCACGCTGGTGCTGCTGATGTACGCCGGGCGCGTGGGCACCATCACGCTGGCCGCGTCGCTGGTATTGGGCGAGCGCCGCATGCCGTTCCGCTATCCCGAGGAGCATCCAATTGTTGGCTAGATTATTTACCGAGCAGTTCTCGTTCTCGAAGGGCGACAGCGTGGTCGTGATTGGGCTCGGCCGCTTCGGCAGCTCGGTCGCGCAATCGCTGATGCGCCTGGGCCACGACGTGATGGGCCTGGACAAGGAAGCGGAGCCGGTGCAGGTCTGGGGCAACTACCTGACGCATGCGGTGCAGGCCGATTCCACCAACGTCAACGTGATGCGCCAGCTCGGCGTAGCCGACTTCGCTCATGCCATCGTCGGCATCGGCTCGGACCTCGCCGCCAGCCTGATGACGATCATGACGCTGACCGAACTCGACATCAAGGACATCTGGGTCAAGGCGATGTCGGCAGAGCACGGGCAGATCGCGCAGCGCATCGGCGCGCATCACGTCGTCTATCCGGAAGCCGACATGGGCGAGCGCGTCGCGCACCTGATCACCGGCCGCATGATGGATTTCATCGAGTTCGACGACGGCTTCGCGATCGCCAAGGTCCATGCGCCGGCGTCGACCCACAACCAGACGCTGGCGCAATCCGGCGTGCGCGAGAAGTCCGGCGTCACGGTGGTCGGCGTCAAGCGCGCCAACGAGGATTTCCAGCACGCCACGCCAAGCACGCGCGTATTGCCGGGCGATCTGCTGATCGTGTCGGGCCCGACGCGCAAGATCCAGTCGTTCGCGGGCGACGTCACCAAGCGCTAGTGGACGGTCCCGGGGCAGCATGACGAGCTGACTCGATCAAGCGCGCCGCCTGCTGGCACTGGCGCAGACGGGCCTGCACGACGGCCGCGATTCCCTCGATGCCGAGGGTGGTTGCGCGTTCCCCGGTCAGCCGCGCAGGCGCGCCAGCACGGCCCGATTCCATTCCTGGATCTGATCCTCGCAGGCCTGCGGATATGCCAGTCCCGTACGCGCGGCCACCTCTCGTCCCAGGCGCCCATAGAGCTGGACCGTGGCGTCGAACGCGCGTCGTGCATCCGCGGTGTCGAAACGTCCGAATACCTGCTGCATCGCATGCCATGTATCGCGATCGGTCCACTGTTCCATGCGCAGGCCGTTGTGCCAGACGTCGACCTTGCCGCCGTGCAGCGCCAGCGCGTGCCATTGCGCCATGCGCAGCAGCAGCATCTTCATCGTCCAGTCGCGCTGCTTGACCAGCCACAGTTCGCCGCGCACCAGATAGCGCGGGACATGAAAGGCCTCGAACCAGAACTCTTCGACACTGTCCTGGAATTCCTTCTGTGACGGCAGGCGTTGCAGCGGGAACCGATACGGCGCAGGCGGCAGCCATGCGCAAACGCCAGCCTTGTCGAGCAGGACGCGATAGCCGCGGGCATACAGGTCGTCCAGTCCCCCTGCACCGGCGGCGGTCAGCCGTTGCAGCCGTTCGACACCGGCCACGGTGAAGTCGATCTTGACGCCGCCCCGGTATATCGCCAGCCGCGTCGGCCATGGCTGATCGTCGCCGGCCTCGAGGCGCAACACCGTGATCGGCGCGCCTATCTGGTAAAGCCAGCGGTCGTCGCGCGCCAGCGTATCGGGATCGGACGAGAGGATCTCGATATCGAGGTCGGAATACTCGTCCGCGGAACCATCCTGTCGTGCCAGCGAACCCGTCTGGATCACCGCCAGGACCGCGTCCGTGGCGCTCGCCCAGTCCAGTACCGACTGCAGATAGCCGTCTCGTGATGTCATGCGACGCTCAGCAGCCGCGCGCCAGCATCCGATGAGCCTTGGCATAGGCGCGCAGCGCATCATTGATGCGCGTTTGCCACCCGTCGCCGGTTGCCTTGAATGCCTGCAGCACGTCAGGATCCAGTCGCAGGGTTTGACTGACTTTGCGTTCGGCCGCCGGAAGGGCAGGGCGACCCCGTCGCTTGATCAGCGCCTCAACGTTTTTCTCGCCAAGCACTTCGGCCAATGCTTCACGTGCCGGACGCATACGCTTGATCTGCTCGGTCGTCAGTTCGACCGCATCCGGATCGCCCGCAATGCCGCGCGCGATGGCGGCGTTCTCGTCGGCGGCCGGCATGGTCAGCTTAGATTTCCTGTTCATAGTCTCGCACCTCTCGGAAATTGGCTTTGCGTAGACTGATGGCCCGCAGCGTGTCGCCTCGTATGGTGAAGACCAGACAGTGCAGGCGGGTACCGATCGGGCCGTAGGCGATGTAGCGTGTTTCGCCGTATTGCCTGCGTTCATCTATTGCAATCAATGCCTTGTCGAAATCCATCAGGCCTGCGTCGGCCAAGGACATGCCGTGCTGGCGCACGTTGCGGCTGTCTTTCACGCAGTCGAACTCGATTTCTATGGATTATTGTAGTAGCAAAAAATATGTTGAACAAGATTTTTGCTACTACGCTAAATCGCCGAAATCGGCTGCGCTTGTGCCGAGTTGACGAAAGCTGTCGGGAACAGGCCGTAGTTGGAGCGGATGCGCCGTTGTCTCAATGCTCCGGCGCGCCGCGAAGCCCCAAGTCTGCGTTGACCTTCAACGGCCTTCCCGCGGCCGCAGCACCCACAGCGCGACGATCCCGCCCACCACGCCCCAGAACGCCGAGCCGATGCCGACCAGCGTCATGCCGGAGGCCGTGATCATGAAGGTCAGCAGCGCGGCCTCGCGCTCGCCTGGGTTTTGCATCGCCGTGGTCAGGCCGCTGGCGATCGAGCCGAGCAGCGCGAACGCCGCCACGGCGATCACCAGCGCCTGCGGGAAGGCAGCGAACAGCGCCGCGATGCTGGCGGCCAGCGTCCCGGCGACCAGGTAGCCGATGCCGCAGACCACCGCGGCGGTGTAGCGCCGCGCCGGGTCCGGGTGCGCCTCGCTGCCGGTGCAGATCGCCGCCGTGATCGCGGCGAGGTTGATGCCGTGCGAACCGAACGGGGCCAGTACCGCCGAGGCCAGGCCCGTCACGGTGATCAGCGGCGACGCCTTGACGTGATAGCCGTCGGCCCGCAGCACGGCCAGGCCCGGAATGTTCTGCGATGCCAGCGCGACGATGAACAGCGGGATCGCGATGCTGACGAAGGCCTGCAGCGAGAACGCCGGCGTGGTCCACACCGGCGCCGCCACCGCGAAATGGAACTGCTCGAAATGCAGTTGTCCGAGCATGCCCGCCAGCGCGACGCCGATCACCAGCACACCGGGCACCGCATAGCGCGGCCACCAGCGCTTGCCCAGCAGATAGACCGCGAACATCGGCAACAGCAGCAGCGTCTGGTGCTGCGCCTGCACGAACACGTCGATGCTGATGCGAAACAGGATGCCGGCCAGCAGCGCCGCCGCGATGCTGGCCGGCAGCGCGCGCATCAGCCGGTCGAACCAGCCGGTCAGGCCGGCGGCCGTCATCAGCAGCGCCGCCAGCAGGAAGGCGCCGATCGCTTCGGCGTAGGGCACGCCGGGCAGGCTGGCGATCAGCAGCGCCGCGCCGGGCGTGGACCAGGCGATCACGATCGGCACGCGCGTGACCAGCGACAGTCCGATCGTGGTCACGCCCATGCCGATCGACAGCGCCCAGATCCACGAGGCGATCTGCGCGTCGCTCAGATGCGCGGCCTGTCCGGCCTGGATCATCAGCACCAGCGAACTGGTGTAGCCGGTCAGCATGGCGACCAGTCCGGCGACGAAGGCCGAAACGGAGAGATCGGTGACTTTGAGCGTGGCGGAGGGCATGGCGATTTGTTTCAGTCGGTGCGGTCGGTCGCATATTGCGGGAACAACCGCCGTTGCGGCGATCGGCAACGGCAGACGCAATGCGAAGAGCGTGGCGATCGGGCCAGCAGTGCGTTGAAGGCGACATCTTCGCACGAGCGCGCGATGCCGTCGCCGCGGCGAGCGGGCCGCCGCCGGACTACAGGCGTTTTCCCTTACGGATTTGTCCGACTGGAGCGCCCATCGCGGTCCCGATACAGTGAGGCCGTGCCTTGGGAGCAGGGCACCGAGGAGAGACTCTTCAGCCCGCCTATGTCGCGGGCTGTTCTTTTTTTGGGCCGCGGCTCGGCCCACCGAGGCACCTCCCGCAACCCGCCGCTACACATCGACCCCACGCCGCCTTCACATTCGCCCGCGACACTGCGCTGCCTGTCACCGACGCAACAGGAGCCCGGCATGATGCCATCCCGTCCCGCAGTGTCCGTTCCGAAGTCCGCTTCCGCCAGCCCTCTGGATAGCGCCTCCACCGTCTCGCGGTTTCCCGCCAGCACTGCCGACTACGACGTGATCGTCGTCGGCGCCAGCTTCGCCGGCGCGGCATGCGCGCTGGCGGCTGCCCGTGCCGGCCTGCGCGTGGCGGTGCTCGAGCGCAAGAGTGATCCCGGCGCGAAGCTCCATACCACCGGCATCGTGGTCAAGGAAGCGGCCGAGCGCACTTGGCTGGGCCGCGCGCCGGCGCACTGTTTCCGCCGCGTCGAGCACGTGCGGCTCTATTCGCCGGCGCTGCGCAGCCTGCGGCTGGACGCGCCCGGCTACTACTTCCTGACCACCGATACGCCGGCGCTGATGCGCTGGGTGGTCGACGAGCTGGCGCGGCATGGCGTGACGGTGCACCTGGGCACGCCGTTCGTGCAGGCGATGCGCGACGGCGACCGCTGGCGCATTCCGGGCATCGGCCGCACGCGCTACCTGGTCGGCGCCGACGGGGCCAGGTCACGCGTGGCGGCCTGGCTCGGCCTGCCCGGTCCGCGTGACTTCCTCTATGGCATCGAGTACGAATTCGACGGCCTGATGCTGCCCGAGCCCGGGGCCCTGCATTGCTTCGTCGGCAAGCGCTTTGCACCCGGTTATCTGGGCTGGGCCGCGCAGACACCCACCGGCGTGCAGATGGGCGTGGCGCTGCGGCGGCGCCGGCGCGGCCCGCGCACGCCGGACATCGACGGATTCCTGGCCCGCGTGCGTCATCTGCTCGGCGTGCCCGACGACGCGGTGCCGGCGTCGACGCGCGCCGGCCTGATTCCCTGCGGCGGCCCGGTGCTGCCGCTGGGCCGCGATGGCGTGCTTTTGGCGGGCGATGCCGCCGGCGTGGTGTCGCCGGTCACCGCCGGCGGCATCCATTCGGCGTGGGAACACGGCGAGACGATCGCCGCCGCGATCGCCGCGCATCTGCGCGATGGACGGCCGGCGCCGGAGCGGACCGTCCCGCGCGCCACGCCGCGTTTCCGCGCAAAGCGCGCGCTGCGCTGGCTGTTCGACCGTTGCCAGTCCGACCGCCTGTTCGAGTGGATGCTGTATTCGCCGCCGCTGCGCTGGGCCGCGCAGCGGCTTTATTTCCACCGCCGGCGCCAGCGGCAGGGCGGGGCGGCCGTCGGCGCGCTCGACTAGAATGACGGACCCGTTTCCGCCCTCTCATTTCCTGCCGCAGCCGCCCGCAAGTCCTCGATGCAAGCCAACGCCACGCATGCCCCGTCGATCCTCGTGGTCGACGACGAGTCCGCCATTGCCGATACGATTCTCTATGCGCTGCGCACCGAGGGCATGCAGGTCGAGCATTGCGCGCTGGGCGGCGAGGCGATCGCGCGGCTGCGCGCGCAAGCGGTCGACCTGGTGATCCTCGACGTGGGCTTGCCGGACCTGAACGGCTTCGAGGTCTGCCGCACGCTGCGCACCTTTTCCGATGTGCCGGTGATTTTCCTGACCGCGCGCCACGAGGAGATCGACCGTGTCGTCGGGCTGGAGATCGGCGCGGACGACTATGTGGTCAAGCCGTTCTCGCCGCGCGAACTCGCGGCGCGCGTGCGCGTGATCCTGCGCCGCATGCGCGGCCGGGGCGAGGGCGCCGCGCCG
>NZ_AMPR02000367.1:0-1557 GCF_000307735.3 Cupriavidus sp. HPC(L)
GGTGGTCGCGGCCGGCGCCTCGCGCACGCTGCGCACCGCGCAGGCCAGCGTGGTCGAGCTCGAACCCGACTGGCGCTATCGGCTGCTGGCCGTGCTGACCGAACCGAGCGTCGCGCTGATCCTGATGATGATCGGCATCTACGGGCTGATCTTCGAGTTCTCGACGCCCGGCATGGTGCTGCCCGGCGTGGCCGGCGCGATCTGCCTGCTGCTGGCGCTGTTCGCGCTGCAGATGCTGCCGATCAACTACGCCGGCCTGGCGCTGATCGCGCTCGGCATCGGCTGCATGGTGGCCGAGGCCTTCCTGCCGAGCTTCGGCGCGCTCGGCCTGGGCGGCATCGTCGCGTTCGCGCTGGGCGCCGTGATGCTGATCGACACCGACATCCCGGGCTTCGGCGTGCCGCTGTGGATGATCGGCACGCTGTCGCTGGCCGCCGCCGCGCTCAGCTTCGGCGTGTCTGCCGCCGCCGTGCGCGCGCGCCGCCAGCCGGCGGTGATCGCCGACACCCGCGTGGTCGGCAATGCCGGCCGCATCATCGATGACGGCTGGGCCGAGGTGCAGGGCGAACGCTGGCGCGTGCGCAGCGCGGCGCCGCTGCAGACCGGCCAGGCCGTGCGCGTGACCGGCCGCCAGGGGCTGGTGCTCGACGTCGAGCCGGCCGACGGTGTGCCCATGGACGAATCGCCCGCGCGGCCACCGCCGCCCTCTTCCACATCGCCCACGTCCCCCACGTCCCCACAAGGAGACCGACCATGATCTTCAGCCTCAGCGCCGGCACCCTCGTCATCCTGCTGGCCCTGCTGATCTTCTCCGCCTTCCGCGTGCTGCGCGAGTACGAACGCGGCGTGGTGTTCATGCTGGGCCGCTTCTGGCGCGTCAAGGGACCGGGGCTGGTGCTGGTGCTGCCGGTGATCCAGCAGATGGTGCGGGTCGACCTGCGCACCGTGGTGATGGACGTGCCGGCCCAGGACGTGATCTCGCGCGACAACGTCTCGGTCAAGGTCAACGCGGTGGTCTACTTCCGCGTCGTCGATCCGCAGAACGCGATCATCCAGGTGGCCAACTTTCTCGAGGCCACCAGCCAGCTTGCCCAGACCACGCTGCGCGCCGTGCTCGGCAAGCACGATCTGGACGAGATGCTGTCCGAACGCGAGAAGCTGAACCTGGACATCCAGAAGGTGCTGGACGCGCAGACCGACGCCTGGGGCATCAAGGTCTCCAACGTCGAGATCAAGCATGTCGACCTGAACGAATCGATGGTGCGGGCGATTGCGCGCCAGGCCGAGGCCGAGCGCGAGCGGCGCGCCAAGGTGATCCACGCCGAGGGCGAGCTGCAGGCCTCCGAAAAGCTGCTCGAGGCGGCGCAGATGCTGTCCCGGCAGCCGCAGGCGATGCAGCTGCGCTATCTGCAGACGCTGACGCAGGTCGCCGGCGATCGGAGCTCGACCATCGTGTTTCCGGTGCCGATCGAGATGATGGAGGTGTTGCGGCCGCACCTGCGTGGCGTCGGCGCTGGGACGGGCGCGGACGCGACGGCGGGGACAGCGGCGACGGGC
>NZ_AMPR02000366.1:0-1594 GCF_000307735.3 Cupriavidus sp. HPC(L)
GGGCCGCTTGCAACGCGCGAAGGCGCATCTGCGCGAGCGCCGCATCGCCAGCGCCGAGCCCAGCCATGCGATCGAGCCGCTGCCGCGCGGCAAGGCGCGCCGCAGCGCGGGTCCGGCGGCAAAAGGTGCGTCGAAACCAATGACTACGCCCGCGACCAAGCGTGCGGCGAGCCCGGCCGCCCGCCGCGCGGCCAAGCGGTAACCCGTACTCGTTCATTCCGGCGCATCCGGGGCCGGCCGCCAGTAGCGCCGCGCCTGCTGCCGGAACGACGCGATCGCGATGCCGTGCCGATCCGCGACGACTTCGACCGCGCCGGTGCGATCGCTGCGATAGCGCGCGATCCCGCGGCGGCCATAGCGCGCCCATACCTGCGCATGCGGATGCCGGTAGCGGTTGCGATAGCCAAGCTGGAACACCGCCGCAACGGGCCGCACCGCGTCGAGCCATTCGTCGCTGGACGAGGTGCGGCTGCCATGGTGCGGCACCAGCAGCAGGTCGGCACGCAGCGCATCGGATGGCAGGCGCGCGACCATTGCCAGTTCGGCGGCGCGGTCGATATCGCCGGTCAGCAGCATCGCGGCGTACGGGCTCGAGATCCGCAGCACGCAGCTGCGCGCATTGCTGCCGATCGCCGCGTCGTCGCCCTGCCCCGGCAACGGATGCAGCAGCTCGAAACGCACGCCGTCCCATTGCCACGCGATACCGGCCGCACACACCGCACCGGCATCCGGCCCGCTCCCGGCCGGCAACCGCCATAGCGGATGGCCACGCGGCAGCGATGCCCACAGGCGCCGGACCGGCAGCGCCGCCATCACGTCGCGCGCGCCGCCGGCATGATCGGCGTCCTCGTGACTGATCACCAGCGCATCGAGCGAGTGAATGCCAACCGCGCGCAGGAACGGCACCACCACGCGCTCGCCGGCGCTGGGCTGTGGCGAATCGGCCGGATTGCTGGTCGCGCCATACGCCGGCCCGGCGTCGTACAGCAGCCGATGGCCGCGGGTCTCGATCAGCACCGCCGCGCCCTGCCCGACATCGAGCGCCGTCGCGCGGAAGGCGGCGGCCGGCAGCGGCGCGCGGCCGCTCGACAGCATCGGGATCAGCAGCACCAGGCCATGCACGCGCCAGCCCCAGCCGAAGGCACGGGGGGCCAGCAGCACCGCCGTGCCGAGCAGCGCGAAGGCGAGTTCGACGGTATCGGGCCGCGCCGCCTGCCAGACGGCCCAGTGCGGCGCCGCCACTCGCACCAGCACCGCCGCCAGCCATGCCATCGCCTGGTGCGCCAGCGTCAGCAGCCATGCGGCCACCAGCGCGATGGCGCTGCCGAGCGGCCAGTCCACGGGCCACGCCGCCAGCATCGCCGCGCCCAGCGCCAACGGCGTCACCAACAGGCCGACGAGCGGAATCGCCAGCGCATTGGCCAGCGGCGACACCACCGACACCTGCTGGAACAACAGCAGCGTCGGCGGCAGCAGTCCGATCGTGACGGCCCATTGCGTGCGCACCGACTCGGCCAGATGCCGCCGCAGGCCTTGCCAGCGCGCCTGCCAGACCGAGCGCCGCGACGGCTCGCCGCCGGCCACGGCCACGGTT
>NZ_AMPR02000365.1:0-1596 GCF_000307735.3 Cupriavidus sp. HPC(L)
CCGCATCGCCGATCCGCACGACCGCCCCCGCGGCGCCGAGCGCCATATCCTCGTCGCCGACGCCGTCGATCAGTTCGCGGCAGGCGCCGACGTCGGTGACCACGCAGGGCACGCCGGCGGCGAAGGCCTGCAGCACCGGCAGCGGCAGCGCCTCGCTGATCGAGCTCAGCACCAGCATGCCAACCTGTGGCAGCAGTTCGTCGATGGGCCGAGCGCCGACAAAGCGCACGTGGCCGGCCAGCCCCAGGCTTCGCACGAGGGCGCGGCATTCGCGCGCGTATTCCGGATCCTCGTCCTCGGGTCCGGCGATCCAGCCCTGCGCATCGGGACAGTGCCTGACGACGGTCAGCATCGCGCGGATGAAGGTCTTGACGTCCTTGCGGGGCACGACTTCGCCCGCCAGACACAGGACCTGGGGCACCTGGGCGGGACGCAGCGCGCGCAGCGGCGCCAGCGCGGGCAGGTCGATGCCGGTCGGGATCGTGCGCGTGCGGCTGGCCGGCGCGCCGTCCTGCACCTGCCGGCGGCGATTGCCCTCGTACAGCGCGACGATCTCGTCCGCGGCGTCGTAGCAGACGCGGCCCAGCGATGCGAAAAAGCGCAGCGACAGATCGCGGCAATACCCCGGATCGATGCCATGCTGGCGCGTCTGGATCGCGTGTTGCGACACCAGCAGCGGACGGTCGTGCCGGTAGCGCAGCATCGTTCCGAGGAAGCCGGCGTAGCCGGTCGATGCCGCGTGGTAGACGCGCGCCGGCATCAGCGTGGCCGCGATCCGCGCCAGCCGCCACAGCGGCCGGTGGATCGCACGCACGGTCCCGATGTAGTCGGAGAACGAGACGTCGGTGCAGTAGCGGCGGTACTGCTCGACGATGGTGTCCCAGGCGGCTCGGCTGTGCAGGAAGGCGTGCTCGGACAGCCGGCCGTCGTCGCCCAGCTCGTCGATCAGCGCGCGCATCGCGGCGCCGCCCTGCGCATGCCCCCCTGCCTGGCCATGGCTTGCGTTGCCTGGGTTGCCCGCGTTGCCGCCGTGGCCACGCAGGCGCAGCAGATCGTGCCACCGCGCCGCCTCGGCGAAGGCCTGTTCGTCGGCCCGAAGCCGCGGCATCGCGTCGGCCGGATCTTCGTCGTGCAGGAAATGCGTCTGCAGATCGAGCACGTTGCCGGGCAGCGCGTCCACGCCCTCGCCGCTGTCCAGCGGGCGGTCGGCGAGCAGCACGATGGCGAACGTCGTCTGCGGAAAGGCCCGGATCATCCGCGCGGCCCAGCCCGGTGCGCCGGTCCTCGCAAACGGATGGCCGCCCTCGAGCAGCAGCGCGACATCGACTCCCGCGGGCCGGGAGGCGTCGCGGCAGGCGTCGCGGGAGGCCGGGATTGGGGCCGCCAAGGCCGCGTCCGGCATGTTCTGCGTGGTCGCGATCATGATGTCCAGTAGCGCAGCAAGGGCTGAAGCTGCGGCGCCGCGGGCAACGACGCGGCCTGGCGCAGGCTTCGCATCGCCGTTGTCACCGCGGCGAAATCGCCTTCCATGAAGGCCGCCTCGGCCAGCAGCGGCAGCGCACGCTGGCGCGGGAAGCCCAGCGCGGTGGCGCGCCG
>NZ_AMPR02000364.1:0-1603 GCF_000307735.3 Cupriavidus sp. HPC(L)
CGCCGGCGCGGCGCGCGCGGTCGCACGCTCGCGCTCGCGGCCGTCCTGCATGTCCTGGTACTGGCGCCACAGATGCATGGCCGCGTAGGCGCGCCACGGCGCCCACTGCGCGGCGTGGCGCAGCATCTCGCCGGTGCGCTCGATGCCCAGCACCTTGCGCAGCGCGTAGTCGGTCGCCGGAAACGCATCGGGCCAGCCCAGCGCCCGCATCGCGATGTATTGCGCGGTCCAGTCGCCCACGCCGTCGATGGCACACAAGGCTGCAATGGTTTCCGCAGGCTCCACGCCTGGTTCCAGCGACAGCCTGCCTTCGACCATGGCCGTGGCAATGGCGTGGATCGCGCGGGCCTTGGCCAGCGGCACGCCGAGCGCATTGAGGTCTGTCACCGGCACCGCGGCCAGCGTGGCGGCGCTCGGGAAGCACGCCCGCAACTCGTCCGTCGGCACGGCCAGCGGCGCGCCATGGGCCTGCACCAGCCGATCCAGCATCGACCGGGCCTGCGCCAGCGAGACGACCTGGCCGAGCACCGCGCGCACCGCGATCTCGAAGCCGTCGACCGTACCCGGCAGCCGCATGCCCGGCATGTCGGCGGCCAGCGCGCCCAGATGGTGGTCGACCACATCGGGCCGGCAGCCCAGATCGCACAGGCGCCGGACCTTGCCAAGCACCTGCGGAATGGCATGCGCCAGCGAACCGGACAGCGTCACGCGCAGCACGTGGCGCTGCGGGGCCAGCGCCAGCCGCATCCAGCCGCTGTGCAGGCGGCCGGCCACCTCGATGGCCACGGTGCGCCCGTATTCGCCGCCATGCGGATCGGGCCGGATCTGCTCGACACCCGGCACCGCGCGCGCGCCGAGGAACTGCAGCAGCGCGTGCCACGCGAGCGGCGGCCGATAGCCGAGCTCGAACACCAGCCGGTCGGCCGGCATGCCCGCGGCGCGCTTGCGCATCGCGGTCGGCGCCAGGCCATAGCGGGTCTTCAATACGTCGTTGAAGCGGCGGACGCTGCCGAAGCCGGCGGCCAGGGCCACCTCGGTAACCGGCAGCGCGGTATCGGTCAGCAGCCGCTTGGCCAGCAGCAGACGCTGCGTCTGCGCGTATTCGACCAGCGAGACGCCGAACTGCGCGGTGAACAGCCGCCGAAGATGCCGCTCGGTGACGCCGATCCGCGCGGCCAGCTCGGGCACGCCGGCATCGGCGAGGAAGCCCTCGTCGATCAGCGTCGCCGCCGCCTGCGCCAGCCGCCCCGACAGATCCGCCAGCCCGTGCCCGGGCGCCAGCTCCGGCCGGCAGCGCAGGCAGGGCCGATAGCCGTGCTTCTCCGCGGCCGCCGCGGTGGCGAAGAAACTGCAGTTCTCGCGCTTGGGCGTGCGCACCGCGCAGACCGGCCGGCAGTAGATACCGGTCGACGACACGGCGACGAAAAAGCGCCCGTCGAAGCGGCGGTCATGCGAAACCACGGCGCGGTAGCAGGTATCGGGATCGAGTTCCATGGCTGCATGCTACCGCTTTCCGGCCGGGCGACCAGCCGGATTCGGACATGCGAGTCCGGCGAGCTTCGGCCCGCAAAATGGCCGCTGCGCGTGTTCAGCGCGGCTTGCC
>NZ_AMPR02000363.1:0-1617 GCF_000307735.3 Cupriavidus sp. HPC(L)
CAGATCGTCGACCCACAGCCGTACCGCGTGGCCATGCTCCTGGGCCAGCTGACGCGCGAGCCGCCAGCAGACACCGATGTCGCCGAAGTTGTCGATCACGGTGCAGAAGATGTCCCAGGAGCGGATGGTCATGGCCGGAATTGCTCTAAACTTGCGATTTTAGAGCCCCGCGAGCCTTCGCGCCTCCGCGCGTCAGGTGTTCGACGTTCGCGGCGGCCGATCGCATGTCCCTGCCGCCTTCCCCGATGTCACGTCCGGATCCGCAACCCATTGGCACGCCCGCCGAGGCGGAGCCGCGCATAGACACGCCCGAGCCGGCGCTGCCCGAAGCCGGTGCAGCGTCCACCGACGTTTTGGCTGTGCCTGCCCAGGCCGGCGCGCCGTCGCAGGAGCCGCAGCCGCGACCGGAGCCGGAGCTGGAAACCAGCTTCGATCCCCGCCCGGTGATCGCCGCGCTGCCGGGACTTCCCGGCGTCTACCGCTATTACGACGCGGCCGGCGGCGTGCTCTATGTCGGCAAGGCGCGCGACCTGAAGAAGCGCGTCTCGAGCTATTTCAACAAGACCCAGCTGTCGCCGCGCATCGCGATGATGGTGTCGCGCATCGCCCGCATCGACACCACGGTGGTCCGCAGCGAGGCCGAGGCGCTGCTGCTCGAGAACAACCTGATCAAGGCACTGACGCCGCGCTACAACATCCTGTTCCGCGACGACAAGTCGTATCCGCTGCTGAAGCTGTCGGCGCATCGCTATCCGCGCATGGCGTACTACCGCGGCGCGACCGACAAGCGCCACCAGTACTTCGGCCCGTTCCCGAGCGCGCATGCGGTGCGCGAGAGCATGCAGATCCTGCAGAAGGTATTCCAGCTGCGGACCTGCGAGGACACCGTCTTCAACAACCGCACGCGGCCGTGCCTGCTGCACCAGATCCACCGCTGCACGGCGCCGTGCGTCGGCGCGATCAGCGAGGAGGACTACGCGCGCGACGTGGGCAATGCCGCGCGCTTCCTGCAGGGCCGGCAGAAGGAGGTGCTCGAGGGACTGCAGCAGAAGATGGAGCAGCACGCCGAGCGGCTCGAGTTCGAACAGGCCGCGGCGGTGCGCGACCAGATCGGCGCGCTGTCGACGGTGCTCAAGCGCCAGGCCGTCGAGGAAGTCGGGCAGAGCAGCGATATCGATATCCTGGCCGTGGCGGTGCAGGGCGGACGCGCCTGCGTCAACCTGGCGATGGTTCGCGGCGGCCGCCACCTGGGCGACAAGGCGTATTTTCCCGCGCATGTCGACGAGGCGGCGATGATCGTCGACGACGAGGCCGAGGAGATCGTCGCCACGCCCGTGGGCGGTGAAACCGCTGAGGCGGCCCAGGCCGCGCAAGGGGCCGAAGTTGCCGAGTCGGGCGCCGCGATGGCCGAACGCGTCGCCGCCAACGTGCTGGCTGCCTTCATGGCGCAGCACTATCTCGATCAGCCGGTGCCGCCGATCCTGGTGGTCAGCCACGCGCCGGCCGACGGCGCGCTGATGGAGGCGCTGACGATGCAGGCGGGCCGCCGCATCACGCTGGTGCGCCAGCCGCAGGGCCAGCGGCGCGCCTGGCTCGACATGGCGCAGCAGGGCGCGG
>NZ_AMPR02000362.1:0-1634 GCF_000307735.3 Cupriavidus sp. HPC(L)
AACGGTGCGACCGGCGGCGCCGGTGGCGCCGGCGGCGCGGCGCTGGCCGATGCGGGCACGTTCAACATGTCCAACGCGATGAGCAGCGTCGGGCAGTCGGCGGCCGGCATCATGATCGCCAACCAGAACAGCGGCCTCGGCTCGCTGGTGCAACAAGCCGTCACGGTCCAGGCCAACCTGGCTGTAGGCAGGTAAGACGCTGCGCGGGCGCGCATGCCGGCGCGTGGATGGCGCGCCGGCATCGCGCCTTGCGCGGTGTTGCTCTGCAGGAGTGGGCGTACCGGCCTGTGCCGGGACGCCCGTTCGACGGAACGTCCGGCCTCCCGCCATGCGGAGACGGGACACAAGGAGGCACCATCATGCGAGCGGTCCGCACCGCTGTCGGCGCTTTGACGACAGCATTCCTGCTCTGGCCCGGCCTGCCTGCCGCGGCGGAGCCGTCCGCCGCGCCAGACGCGGTGGGCCCGATGGCCGCGATGCCGACTACCGCCGGCATGCCGGAAGAGAGCGGCAAGGACACCACGACAGCTACGGCACCGCAGTCAACGGTCGACAACTCGGCGCCAGGCCAGACGGGCACCGTGCTCGCGGGCTTCGGCAGGCCGGTCGACACAGCGGCGCTCAACGAGATCCGCGGCGGCGCCGAAGTGGTGGTCAACGATATGCGCCTGGCCGGCGTGGTCGCAGACAACACCGCCAACCGGGTGATTACCGGCAGCAACGCGATTTCGGATGGGGCGTTCGCCAATGCCAGCGGCTTGCCCACGGTGATACAGAACACCGGCGCCAACACGCTGATCCAGAACGCGACGATCCTGAACGTGCGATTTGGACCATGAAGCGGGCCAGGAAGCCGGCCATGAAGCTGCCACGCCTCGCCGCAGTGGCGGCGCTCGCCTGGGCGTCGGCCATGCTGCCGGCGCACGCCGCCGATACGGTGGTGCTTCAGCCGGCGGGCAGTGACTACAAGGTCCGGACGGTGAGCCTGAAGGAGGCACGCTTCAAGACCACCATTCGGCAGCAATACGACTTCAGCTGCGGCTCGGCCGCAGTGGCGACCCTGCTTACCTATCAGTACGGCCATCCGGTCACGGAAGCCGAAGTGTTCCAGCAGATGTACCTGACCGGCGATCGCGCCAAGATCCAGCGCGAGGGCTTCTCGCTGCTGGACATGAAGCGCTTCCTCGAATCGCGCGGCTTCATGGCCGATGGCTTCGAACTGCCGCTGTCCAAGCTCGAGGAGACCCAGGTCCCGGCGATCGTGCTGGTGGTCGAGAACGGCTACCACCATTTCGTCGTGGTCAAGGGGGTACGCGGCAATCGGGTGTTGGTTGGCGATCCCGCGCTCGGTACCCGAGCGTTGTCTCGCGAACACTTCGAACGGATCTGGGACAGTAGTCTTCTGTTCGTGATCCACAACCGCACCGATCTCGCGCGCTTCAACCAGCCTGCGGACTGGCGCGTCGCACCCAGTGGGCCGTACTGGATGGGGGTCAATCGGGACAGTCTGTTCTTTACCGTCATGCCTAAGCATGGCGTTGGAGACTTCTAGGGACCCGTCATCATGTATCGACAAGCTTTGACTACGCGGCCGGCACGCCGCGGCGCAGCCCGTGGCGCTGCCAGCTCGGCCG
>NZ_AMPR02000361.1:0-1640 GCF_000307735.3 Cupriavidus sp. HPC(L)
AACACCGTCTGCTGCGCCGCAGCGGCGGCACCGCCGGCCCCGGCCGCCGCGCCGCCGGTCAGCGGCGCGATCCAGCGTGTGAAGTTGGTGGTGAACTCCGGCGCGAAGGTCACGCCAAGGTCGCCCCAGGTCCGCGCGGCGATCATGTCGCCACGGCGCACCGACAGCGGGCCGATGGTGGTGCCGGCGAACTTGGCGATGGCGCCGTCCGGACCGAACACCTGGCCGATCTCGGCCGCGCTGGCCTCGATCTTGGCGTCCGACGCGAACGGGTACTTGGTCGCCAGCGTCTGCATGAACGGCTGGTAGACCTGCGCGTTCCACACCTTGTTGATTTCCACGCTGGCAGGGCGGATCGTCACCGCATACGACTGCAGCAGCGGCCGCACCAGCAGCGGACGCAGCGTCTGGCGCTGGCTGTCGGTCATGCCGGTCAGCATCTGCTCGTCGACGTACTTGAGCGCATCGGCCAGCTCGGAGCCGTTGCCGTCCAGCGTCTGCTGCATCAGCTGGCGTGCGCCGGGGCCGGGATCGCCCTGGTTCTTGATGGTGTTGAAGCGCGTGCGGACCTTCGATAGCGTCTCCATATAGCCGCGCAGCAGCGAATTGTTGTCGCGCATCACGGCGATCTTGGCCAGGCCCGAAAACTCCTTGCCGACCGGCCCCATCGGGATGTTGCCGGCTTCGGACGAGGAGGCGAGGCTCGCGCTGTCGACATTGACACTGACGCCCGACGGCGTACCGCGCGAGACCCAGCGCTTGAACCATTCGATCACGCCGGTCTTGGCCTGCTTCAGGCCCGCGTTGACGATCGACGGGTTGTCCCACGAGGTCTGCTCGTAGGCCGCGTCGAACAGCTTGCGAATCGGCGAATTGACCGGATCGCCGAGCAGGTTCATCGCGGTGACGGCCTGATCGAAGCTCTTGAATTCCTGTACCGCGACGCCCTGCATGAAGCGTTGCCACTCCTTCGCGTATTCGTTCTTGTACATCGACACCAGCGTCTTCTGGATCTGCTCGGGGCTGCCCTCGAGCGTCAGGTCGTCGCGGGCGGCGACGTTCAGCACCCAGTCCTTGCTTTGCAGCTCCTTGCTGGCCGCCTCGCGGATGGCCGGCTGCACGTATTGCAGCCAGGCCTCCCGCGTGAAGGTGCCGGGCACCGCGTAGCTGCCGGTGACCACGGTCGCGCCGGCGTCGCCGACGATGCGGGCCACGGTCATCGGCGCGAAGCGCGTCGCCGCGCGTGCCTTGATCTCGGCGTAGGCACGCTCGCGCGCCGGCATGCCGCGCACCACGCGGCGCAGGTTCTCGCGGGTCTGGTCGATCAGCGACAGATTGCTTTCGAGCAGCGGCCAGTTGTCGTCGTTGACGCGGGCCAGGTAGAACGAGATGTTGCGCTCGGCCGCGCGGATCAGCTGCTCGCGCGGCATGTTGCCGCGGTTCTCCTCGAGCCAGCCGCGCCAGAAGCGCGTGACCTGGTCGGTCAGATGCGCGACCTCGACATGGCGCTTGTCCGCCAGCATCAGATAGGTCTTCAGCGCGTTGTAGGCGTCCTCGACATTGGTCGGCGAAGCATCGGCATAGCGCTTGGCGTTCGGCGATTCCGTATTGAGCGCGGCGGTCATATCGGCCGCGGAAGG
>NZ_AMPR02000360.1:0-1647 GCF_000307735.3 Cupriavidus sp. HPC(L)
CGGCAGCTCGGCGATCGGCGCGTGGCCCTCGCGCAGCAGATGGCCCGTGGCGGGAGCGCGCTCGCGCCGGCCCTGGGCGGCCACGGCATCGCGCACCAGCGCGAACGGCATCGCCCCGAAGCGCCAGGGCTGCGGTTGATCGTGGGGGCGATGCGGCAGGCGGACGAACAGGGTGGTGCTCAAGGTTTCCTTGGAACTGCGCGGCAGTGAAGATGGATGGCGGAATCGTCGACGGCGTGGCGGCGCGTCTGCAATCTGGCCCGGTTCCGTGCCCGGGCACGGTCCGGCCCGGTGTCGGCTGTGCCGGCGGCGATCGCCGCTTGCCTAGCCGGGTGCCGGTAAATGCCTTTCCGCCAAGGCATCAGCATACCTTGCCTTTGTGGCGGATTCGCGTCAACCGTTTCGGGAGCGTGCGGCAGGCCGCCGTGCCGGCGGTTCGCGCGTTCGCGGCAAAGGGCGGCGGCGATCGGCATCCTGCCCATCAGCGCAGCTCCGGCATCCGCTCGAGGTCACGGGTCCAGACCACCTGCGTCGCCTGGGCACTGCCCAGGACCGCGGCGCGCCGGACCAGCGAGACCTGCATCCGGACCGCCCGCTCGTGGCGGATCAGCCCGTAGATCAGGAAGTAGTGCGAACGCGTCTCCAGCGCGGTGCCGACGCCGGCATCGGCCTGCGGCGCGATCGCGCGCAGCTGGGTCTGCAGGTCGCCGACGTTGTTGAAATAGGCGCGGTCGCGCTGGCGCACCAGTTCGCGGGCGCGATCGAGCGGCAGCTTGTCGATGACCGCGGCCAGCACCTCTGGGTCGGCGGTGTTGGCGTTGACCGGCGTGCGATCCGGCAGCAGGTCGACGAAGGGCTCGAGCACCGGCAGCATGTCCGGCTCGTAGCCGGGGATGGCCATCAGGTCCGCCAGGCTGTCGGGCGGCCGCGGCGCGGCGCGGCCGGCGCCGGCCCGCTCCGCCTCGAGCAGATAGCGCGCGGTCGCCTCGGCCAGCCCCTGGTTCAGCCCCAGCACGCGCAGCAGGCGCCGATAGGCCGCGAGCCCGGCCGGGTCGATGGTGACCGAGATGCCGCCGTTGGCGCTCGCGCTGGTGGTGATCAGGTTGCGCAGATTGAAGCGGGCCTGCGCGTCCAGGATGCGGCCGGACAGGAACGAGGTCTCGCCGGCGCGGTCGGTGCGCAGCGCGGCGCCGAGGAAGTCCGACAGCCGCGTCTCGGCGATCGGCACCGCCCACGGCTCGCCGAGATGGTCGACGTTGGAGCGGCGCAGGTCGTCGCGCAGGATCAGCCGCGCCCAGTCGACCGCGGCGCGTTCGATCCAGGCGGCCTGGGCCACCAGCCGCTGGTTCTCGACCGAGCGGATCTGTACCTGCTGGCGCCACAGCAGGCCGGACACGACGACGACCGCCAGCGTGACGATCAGCAGCGCGGTGACCACGGCCGCGCCGCGGTGGCGGCCGGCTTGCCGCCGGAGGGCAGGGAAGCGAGCAGTCCCGTTCATCGCGCGCTCATTGGCCGGTCATGCACAGCTTGTCGAAGCGGCGCGGCGTGTCGCCGTCGCCCATCCGCGCCAGCACCACCAGTTCCAGCCCGCGCAGCGCGCCCGCCGGCACGCCGATCTGCGCATTGCTGGCCGGCACCGCGCTG
>NZ_AMPR02000359.1:0-1649 GCF_000307735.3 Cupriavidus sp. HPC(L)
TTGATCGATAGAGTCGGACAAAGTATTCACACTCGCTTGTTGCATCTGGTGTTAGTTCGGGACGCGCGCGCCTTGCTCGTCGGCATCGCGTTCATCGAGTTGGGGCGCGTCGGCGTCGGCCTGGTCGGCTGTCTGGCCGGCAGCGTCGGCGGCTTCCGCGGCAGCGTCGCCGGTATCTTCGGCGGCCGCCGCGGCCGGCATCTCCGCGGATTCGGCAGGTATTTCAGGTTCGGCCGGTTCGTCGGTATCGGCCTGCGGCGGCGTCTCGTCTGCCTGTTCCGCAACATCGACCGCATCGACCGCATCGACCGCAGCGACCTCATCGACCGCAGCGACCTCATCGACCGCAGCGACCGCGACCGCATCGACGCCATCCGCCTGCGCCACACCTTCCGGCGCCGCGGCGAAGGTTTCCTCATCGGCGCCGGCCGCGGTGGCGACCTCTTCGAAGTCGATGGCGCCCTGGTTCAGCAGCGCTGCCTGGACCTGCGCCTGCGGATCCTCCAGCGGCGGCAGTTCATCCAGCGTACGCAGCCCCAGGTCGTCGAGGAAGGTCTTGGTGGTTGCGTACAGCGCCGGCTTGCCTGGCACGTCGCGATGGCCAATGACCTCGATCCAGCTGCGATCCTCGAGCTTCTTGATGACCTCGGTGCTGACCGTGACGCCGCGGATTTCCTCGATATCGCCGCGCGTGACCGGCTGGCGATAGGCGATGATGGCCAGCGTCTCCATCACCGCGCGCGAATATTTGGGCGGCTTTTCGGGATTGAGCCGGTCAAGGTATTCGCGCATCGCCGGACGGCTCTGGAAGCGCCAGCCGCTCGCCAGTGCCACCAGTTCGACACCGCGCGGCTCCCAGTCCTTGCGCAACTCCTCCAGCAGAACACGGATCGTGTCGGCGCCGACATCGTCGGCGAACAAGCGGCGCAGATCGGCGACGCGCAGCGGCTCCTGCGCGCAGATCAGCGCCGTCTCGAGGACGATTTTCGCCTCTTGGGTATTCATGTTGTGGTGTGCGGCCTGTCTTTGCATCTGCGTCCGTGACACCCGGACGCGCTGGAGATTGGTCGATTCAGCGGCGCGCGTTCCGCTTCAGGGACGCCTGCCGCCATTCATCGCGCAGCCGACCGGGATGCTTGCCGCATCGGGTCCGCGCGCTTCTCATCGGTGCATCGATTGCCGGTCCGTTCCGGCAGAAGATCGTCCGCCCGTCTCCCGATATCGGTCGGCGGAAGGACCAGCGCGTCGCGCCGTCTCCCCTGTTGCGGCCGACACGCCCGGACAGCCGCGACCGTCCGGAATGCGAGACAACTTGGTCATGGCCTGGCGTGCAGCCTGTCGGGCCCCTCGCTGCCACGCCGCTGGCCGGTATTCTTGGCCGATGTCGACATCGGATGTTCTAGCCGGACAGTGCGGGGAGGGAGATGGGTATGGATACCCATGAGTGCCTTGACAGACGCCTGGATCAAGCGCGACCGGGCGACCACGACACCTGCGCGAAAGCGGCCCGGTCGCCGTGGCTTCCCGCGATTGTATGGCATTCCCGCGCCGGCCTGCAACCGCGGCCTTGGCGGGCGGGCGGCGCCCGTCCTCACAGGGTCAGGCAGAAGCCGTGGGCGGCCAGCGTCTCGGGCAGCATCGCGGCCCGC
>NZ_AMPR02000358.1:0-1651 GCF_000307735.3 Cupriavidus sp. HPC(L)
ACCGAGGTGCTGCACGGCGACGCCGCGCTGGCCGAGGTCGCCGCGGACGGCGAGGCCGATACGGTGATGGCGGCGATCGTGGGCGCCGCCGGACTGCGGCCGACGCTCGCCGCGGCGCAAGCCGGCAAGCGCGTGCTGCTGGCCAACAAGGAGGCGCTGGTGATGTCCGGCGCCATCTTCATGGACGCGGTGCGCGAGCACGGCGCGACACTGCTGCCGATCGACAGCGAGCACAACGCGATCTTCCAGTGCCTGCCGTTCGACGATCCGCGCTATCGAGCCGGCGTCGCCCGCGTGGTACTGACAGCGTCCGGCGGGCCGTTCCGCACGCGCGATCCGGCCTCGCTGCACGACATTTCCCCGGACGAGGCCTGCGCCCATCCGAACTGGGTGATGGGGCGCAAGATCTCGGTCGATTCGGCCACGATGATGAACAAGGGCCTGGAGGTCATCGAGGCCCACTGGCTGTTCGGCGCGCCCGCCGAGCGCATCGACGTGCTGATCCACCCGCAGAGCATCGTCCATTCGATGGTCGCGTATGCCGACGGCTCGGTGCTGGCGCAACTGGGCAACCCCGACATGCGCACGCCGATCGCTTACGGTCTCGCCTATCCCGAACGGATCGATGCCGGCGTCTCGCCGCTCGATCTGGTCGCGGCCGGCACGCTGGCCTTCGAGACGCCGGACCTGCAGCGCTTCCCGTGCCTGGCGCTCGCCTTCGACGCGCTGCGCGCCGGCGGCGTGGCGCCCGCGGTGCTGAACGCCGCCAACGAGATCGCGGTCGACAGCTTCCTGCACGGCGAGATCCGTTTCACCGATATCGCCAACGTGGTCGCGCGCGTGCTCGAGCAGGGCCCGCGCCATGCGGCCGACTCGCTCGACGCGGTGCTGCAGGCCGACCAGCAGGCCCGCGCGCTGGCCCGGACGCTGGTGCAAGCGGGCAGCCAGGCAAGCGCCAGCGCCGGCGCGGCCACGCCAAGCTGAACCTGACCGCCGCCATGCAGACCATTCTCGCCTTCATCGTTGCGCTCGGCATCCTGATCTACGTGCACGAGATGGGCCACTACCTGGCCGCGCGCGCGTGCGGCGTCAAGGTGCTGCGCTTCTCGATCGGCTTCGGCCGTCCGCTGCTGCGCTGGGTATCGCGCCACCGAGATCGCACCGAATGGACGCTCGCGGCGATTCCGCTGGGCGGCTACGTCAAGATGCTCGACGAGCGCGAACGCGATCCCGAGCGCGACCCTCCCTACGATCCCGCCGACCTGCCGCGCGCCTTCAACCGGCAGCCGGTCGGCAAGCGCATCGCCATCGTCGCGGCCGGGCCGGTCGCCAACTTCCTGCTGGCGATCGTGCTGTATTTCACGCTGTTCGCCGGCGGCATGCAGGAGCCAGCGCCGGTGCTGGCAACCCCGGTGGCGGGTACCGCCGCGGCCCAGGCCGGCGTGCGCGACGGCGACCGCGTGCTCTCGCTGACCGCCAACGACGAGACCGAGACGGTGCGCTCGTGGAACGACCTGCGCATGGCCGTGATGGCGCAGGGATTCGACGGCGCCGGCGCGGTGCTGCGCGTGCGCGGTGCCGACGGCGCCGAACGCGACCTGACCATCGCGCGGCTGCCCAGCACCGGCGGCGATCCCGAGCGCGATCCGCT
>NZ_AMPR02000357.1:0-25781 GCF_000307735.3 Cupriavidus sp. HPC(L)
GGGCGGGGGAGAGGGCAACGGCGCCCCACATTGCGACGCCGCCCCAGCCCAACCGCCCCGGTCTCAGATCACGGTCGCCAGCCCCAGCGTCAGCAGCAGCGCCACGACGGAGATGATCGTCTCGCAGACGGTCCAGGTCTTGAAGGTCTGCGCGACCGTCATGTTGAAGTACTCCTTGACCAGCCAGAACCCCGCATCGTTGACGTGCGACAGGATCAGCGAGCCCGCGCCGGTGGCCAGCACCAGCAGCTCCGGGCGCGTGCCGGGCACGCTGGCCGCGATCGGCGCGACGATGCCGGCCGCGGTGGTCATCGCCACGGTCGCCGAACCGGTCGCGATGCGGATCATCACGGCGACCAGCCAGCCCAGCACCAGCACCGACACGTTGGCGCCGGTGGCCACTTCGACGATCGAGTTCGAGATGCCCGAGTCGCGCAGGATGCGGCCGAAGCCGCCGCCGGCGCCGACCACCAGCGTGATGATCGCGGTGGGCGCCACCGATTCGTTGGTAAAGCGCAGGATCGCCTCGCGATTGAAGCCGCGCGCCTTGCCGAAGGTATAGAAGCTGACCAGCGCGGCGATCAGCAGCGCGATCACCGAATTGCCGATCAGCTTCAGGAAGTCGTTGGCCCAGGTCTTCGGCGTCGTCACCAGGTCGGCGCTGCTGCCGATCAGCATCAGGATCACCGGCAGCAGGATCGTGAACACGGTAATGCCGAAGCCCGGCAGCGCCTGCGCCGGCGCGGTGTCGTCCGCTTCCTCGATGAACTGCGCGGCCAGCGGGTTGTCGGCGGGCAGCTTGATATGGCGGTCCATCAGCGTCGCGAAGATCGGGCCGGCGATCGCCGCGGTCGGGATGCCTACGATCAGCGCATACAGAATGGTGCGGCCGATGTCGGCACCGTAGGCGGTCACCGCCAGCAGCGCCGCCGGATGCGGCGGGATCAGGCCGTGCACGACCGACAGGCCGGCCACCATCGGGATGCCGACCTTGACCATCGAGGTGCCGGTGCGCTGCGCGATATTGAAGGCGATCGGGATCAGCAGCACGAAGCCGACCTCGAAGAACACCGGCAGGCCGACGATGAAGGCGATCGTCGCCATTGCCCAGTGCACGTGCTTCTCGCCGAAGAACGCGATCAGCGTGCGCGCGATCCGCTCGGCGCCGCCGGACTCGGCCATCATCTTGCCGAGCATCGTGCCGAGACCCACCACCAGCGCGATATGGCCCAGCGTGCCGCCGACGCCGGCCTCGAACGACTTGACGATCTCGTTCATCGGCATGCCGACCGAGAAGCCCAGCAGGACCGAGACTACCACCAGCGTGATGAAGGGGTTCAGCTTGAATCGCGCGATCAGCACGACCAGCGCGATCACGGCGATCAGCGCATACAGCAACAGCGTGGTTCCGGTGACTGGGACCATGTTGTCTCCTTGGGTGCGCGGGGCCGGTCGGCGCCGCGGCGGTATGAAAGAGGCCGCTGGCGCGGCCCGGTTGGGAAGCAATGCTGTCGTCCCCGCGGAGGCGGGGACCCAGTGGCTTTCAAAGACGCTGGATTCCCGCATCCGCGGGAACGACAGCGGGTGGTCGCGGACCTGTCAGCGGGGCCGCATGGAAACGGTTTGGCGGCCGAATCAGCCGCCCGGCCGCTTGTAGGCGATGCAGTCGATCTCGACCTTGCAGTCGACCACCATGCTGGACTGCACGCAGGCGCGGGCCGGGGGATTGGCGCCGAAATACTGCTTGAAGATCTTGTTGAACGAGGCGAAGTCGCGCGCGTCGTCGAGCCAGACGCCGCAGCGGACCACGTGCTCGGGGCCGTAGCCGGCCTCGGCCAGGATCGCCAGCACGTTCCTGATGGCCTGGTGGGTCTGCGCGACGATGCCGCCGTCGACGACCTCGCCATCGACCATCGGCACCTGGCCGGACACATAGAGCCAGCCGTCGGCCGCGACCGCGCGCGCGAACGGCATGTGCTGGCCGCCGGTGCCGGTGCCGCCTTCGACGCCAAAGCGTTGGATATCCATGAAGACTCCTTCGAACTGAATACGGTAAACGATGAGCTTGAAAAACGGGGAAGGAATGGTGCGGATTTACGTGTCCGCGATGGCGTCCGCAACGGCCGGGCCCCGTTCGCCGCGCGGCAGGAAACGCCCGGCGCGCGCGCTGGTGGCGCGCCGCTGCGACCATGACAGCGTGCCGTTGACCCACACCGCGGCGATGCCCTCGGCCGGCTGCATCGGCTCGGTGAACGTGGCCGCGTCGCGAATCGTCGCGGCATCGAACAGCACCAGGTCGGCCCAATTGCCCTCGCGCACGAAGCCGCGGCCCGCCAGGCCGAAGCGCTCGGCCGACATGCCGGTCATCTTGGCGATCGCCATCGTCAGCGGGAACAGCTCGCGATCGCGCGCGTAGTGGCCCAGCACGCGGGGGAAGGCGCCCCACAGGCGCGGATGCGGCAGCGGATCGTTCGGCAGCCCGTCCGAGCCGATCACCGTGGCCGGATGGGCGAGGATCCGATCGACGTCGGCGTCTTCCATGCAGTGATAGACCGCGCCCGCCGGTTGCAGGCGCCGCGCCGCCTCGTGCAGGTCGACCTGCCATTCGGCCGCGATATCGGCGAGCAGGCGTCCACCCATGGCGGGATGCGGCTCGGACCAGGTCACCATGATGTCGAAGTCGCCGGTGACCTGTTTCAGGTCCAGCGTCGACGAACTGGCGGTATAGGGATAGCAGTCGCAGCCGACCGGCTGCCAGCGCTGCGCGCCGTCGAGCGCGGCCAGCACCGCCCCGCTGCGGCCCCAGTTGTCCACGCCCGCGCATTTGAGGTGCGAGATCACGACCGGCACGCGCGCATGGCGGCCGATGCGGAAGGCCTCGTCCATCGCGTCGAGGATCTCGGCGAATTCGCTGCGCAGATGCGTGGCGTACAGCGCGCCGGCACGCGCCAGCGGCTCGGCCAGCGCCAGCACTTCCTCGGTCGGCGCGGCGAATGCGTTGGCGTAGGCCAGTCCGGTCGACAGGCCGAGCGCGCCGTGATCCAGCGCCTCCTGCAATTGCGCGCGCATCGCGGCGATCTCGCCGGCGCTCGCGGCTCGGTCGAGCCGGTCCAGATGATTGCTGCGCAGCGCGGTGTGGCCGACCAGCGCGGCCACGTTGACCGCGGGCCGCGCGGCCGCGATCGCGTCGACGTAGGCCGCGAAGCTGGGGTAGCGGAATGCGGCGGCATCGCCCAGCAGGTTCATCGGATCGGGCGGATCGCCGCGCAGCGACACCGGCGCCGCGCTGATGCCGCAGTTGCCGACCACCACGGTCGTCACGCCCTGCGACAGCTTCGGCGTCATCTCCGGCTGGCGCACCACGTTGGTGTCGTCATGCGTGTGGACGTCGATGAAGCCCGGCGCCAGCACCAGCCCGGCGGCATCGACGACGTCGGCCGCGGCATCGGTGGCGATCCGTTCGGCGCCATCATCGTCGTCGGCATCGATGCCGACGATGCGCGCGATGCGGCCGTCGCGCAGCGCGACATCGGCGACGCGCGCGGCGGCGCCAGATCCGTCGATCACGGTGGCGCCGCGGATCAGCGTGTCATAGGCGAAGGCGGTGTCCGGGCTCGCTGCCATGGTCAGTCTCCGAGCGGCTGACGGCTGTCGCGCAGCGCCGCGTTGCCGCGCTCGCCGCTGCCCCGATGCGCGTCCAGCACGTACTTGAGCCGCCGCAGGCGTTCCTGGCTGTCGTCCTGCTGCAGCAGCGCGAGCTGCGTGGCCAGTACGTCCAGCACCAGCAACATCGCATAGCGCGAGGCGGACGGCTTGAAGATGAAATCGGTTTCCAGCGCGCGCACGGGCAGCAGCACGTCGGCGCGCGCGGCCAGCGGCGAGCCCAGCGCGGTCACCGCGATCACCCGCGCGCCGTATTCGCGTGCGACATCGCAGCTCGCCAGCATCTCCGGCACGCTGCCGCTGACCGAGAAGGCGAGCACCACGTCGCCCTTGACCAGCGTGGCCGCGACCATCTGCTGCAGCACCGCGTCCTGATAGCTGGCGACCGGCCGGCCCAGCCGCGCCAGGCGGTAGCGCGCCTCGTCGGCCAGCCAGGTCGAGCCGCCGCCCATGCCGAAAGCGTAGACCATGCGCGCGTCCTGCAACAGGCGCGCGGCGCGCTCGATCTGGGCCTCGTCGATCAGTTGGCGGTTGGCCTCGAGCACCGCGACCACGTCGCCATGCAGCCGATCGGCCAGCGAGGGCGGGGCCGCTTCGGCGCCGGCGGTGCCCGGCTCGTGCTGCAGGAACCGTTGGCCGACCGCGGTCGCGCGCGCCAGCCGCAGCTTCAGGTCGCGCACGTCGCGGCAGCCCAGCGCCTTGGCCAGGCGCGTCACGCTGGCCTCGCTGACGCCGGCCTTGCGCGCCAGCGCATTGATGCTGGCCGAGGCCGCGCCGGCGACGTCTTCGAGGATGACCTGGGCCACCTTCTGCTCGGCCAGCCGCAGCGTCGGGCCGCGCTCGGCGATGCGGGTCAGGATGTCGAAGGCAGCGGGCATGGGCTTGGCGGAAGGGGCCGGATGGCGCGTCCCGCCTCGGGCGGAGGCGCGGCATCGCGGCGTGTTACTTTATAACAAAGGTGAAATATCGTAATTTCGCCGCTATCATTACGTCAATCGAAAATTTCGAGGTGGCGCCATAGGGCCGCATTGGGGTGTGGAAAGGCGCGGAAGGGCGGATCAGGACATGCGTGATATAAAGTACCAGAGCGGCATCATCGATCCGCTGAACAAGGCGCTCGGCAAGCTAGAGGCGCCGCTGGCACCGGCCGAGGCCGCCACCGGCTGGCGGCTGCTGGAAGAGGAGCTGAGCCTGCCGGCCGCCGTGCTGTACGAAAGCCGGCTGGCGCATAACCTCGCCTGGATGCGCCGGTTCATGGACGAATACGGCGTGAAGCTCGCACCGCACGGCAAGACCACGATGGCGCCCAAGCTGTTCGCCAGGCAGCTCGAGGCCGGCGCCTGGGGTATCACGCTGGCCACCGCGCAGCAGACCGCCGCCGCCCATGCGCACGGGGTCAGGCGCGTGCTGATGGCCAACCAGCTGGTGGGGCGGCGCAATATGGAGATCGTCGCCGACCTGCTGCGCGATCCCGATTTCGAATTCTTCTGCCTGGTCGATTCGGCCGAACTGGTCGACCAGCTCGGCGACTTCTTTCGCGCCCGCGGCCAGCGCCTGCAGGTGCTGCTCGAGCTGGGCGTCGAGGGCGGGCGCACCGGCGTGCGCGATGCCGCGCAACAGCAGCAGGTGCTGGACGCGCTGGACCGCTGGACCGACGCGCTGACCCTGGCGGGCGTGGAAATCTACGAGGGCGTGCTGCAGCGCGAGGCCGATATCCGCGCCTTCCTGCGCCGCACCGTCGCGATCACGCGCGAACTGGCCGGGCAGGGCCGCTTCGGCCCGGGTTCGGAGCCCCGCCCGGTGGTGCTGTCCGGCGCGGGCTCGGCCTGGTACGACGTGGTGGCCGAGGAATTCGCCGGCGCCGACATCGGCGCGCCGATCGATGTCGTGCTGCGGCCCGGCTGCTATCTGACGCACGACGTCGGCATCTACCGGCAGGCGCAGCAGCGCATCCTGGCGAGCAACCCGGTGGCGCAGAAGATGCGGGAGGGCCTGCTGCCCGCCCTGCAGCTGTGGGCCTATGTGCAGTCGATCCCCGAGCCGGACCGCGCGATCGTCGGCATGGGCAAGCGCGATGCGGCCTTCGATGCCGGCATGCCGATTCCGGCGCGGCACTTCCGCCCGGGGTCGGCAAATGCGCCGGCAAGCGCGCCGGCAAGCGCGCCGGCCCACGCGCGGGGAACCGCACCGGCCGATGCGCCGTCCCATTGGGAAGTGACCGGCATGATGGACCAGCACGCTTACCTGCGGATCGCGCCGGGCGATGACGTGCGGGTCGGCGACATGATCGCCTTCGATATCTCGCACCCTTGCCTGACCTTCGACAAGTGGCGGCATATCCCGGTGCTGGACGACGAGCTGCGCGTGGTCGATATCGTGCAGACCTTTTTCTGACGGCATCCCGCTTCTCTGGTCTTCTTCTTCCCTATCGGCGATCGCACCATGAGCATCGATATCCTGGCCTTCGGCGAAGCGCTGGTCGAGTTCAACCAGCAGCCCGACGCGCCCGAGCGCTATCTGCAGGGCTTCGGCGGCGATACCTCGAACTTCTGCATCGCCGCCGCGCGGCAGGGCGCGCAGACCGGCTTCATCAGCGCGGTGGGCGCCGACAGCTTCGGCGAGCGGCTGCTGGCGCTGTGGACACAGGAGCGCGTCGATACCCGCCATGTCCGCACCGATCCGCGGGCGCCGACCGGCGTCTACTTCGTCAGCCACGACAACCACGGCCATCGCTTCGACTATCTGCGCGCCGGCTCGGCGGCGAGCTGCTACAGCCATGACGACCTGCCGCAGCAGGCGATCGCCGAAGCGCGCTATCTGCATCTGTCGGGCATCAGCCTGGCGATCAGCAACAGCGCCTGCGACGCCGGGCTCGCGGCGATGGAGCTGGCGCGCAAGGCCGGCGTCAAGGTCTCGCTCGATACCAATCTGCGGCTGCGGCTGTGGTCGCTGGCCCGCGCGCGCGGCATCACGCGCGAGGCGCTCGGCCTGACCGATATCTGCCTGCCGAGCTGGGACGATGTCACGGTGCTGACCGGGCTCGACGACCGCGACGCGATCGTCGACCATCTGCTCGGCTGCGGCGTCAAACTGGTCGCGCTCAAGCTGGGCGAGGAGGGCGCCTATGTGGCGACCCCCGATGCGCGCGCGCTGGTGCCCGCCTATCCGGTGCAGCCGCTCGACGCGACCGGCGCCGGCGATTGCTTCGGCGGCAGCTTCATCGCCCGGCTGGCGGCCGGCGACGATCCCTTCGAGGCGGCCCGCTATGCCAACGTGGCCGCCGCGCTGTCGACCACCGGCTATGGCGCGGTCGCGCCGATTCCGTCGGCGGACACGGTGCTGGCGCGGCTGGCCGAATCCGTCTCGGTGATCCGATGATGGCGCCGGTCCGCGCTTCAGGTCGGCCTGTCGAGTCCTTGCGCGTGACGACGCTTCCTTTCAACCCGTACCGATTTCCTTCCCGATAACGCCATGCCCAGCCAATCTCCTTCGCTGATCGACCGCCTGGCCGGCGTGCCGGTCATCCCCGTACTCGAATTCCACGCCGTCGACGAGGCGCTGCGCGTCTCCGAGGCGCTGGTCGCCGGCGGCCTGCCGGTGCTCGAAATCACGCTGCGTACGCCGGTCGCGCTCGAGGCGATGCGCGCGGTCGCCGCCGCGTTGCCGCAGGCCATCGTCGGCGCCGGTACCGTGCTCGACGCCGCGCAGCTGCATGCGGTGCGCGATGCCGGCGCGCAGTTCGCGGTGTCGCCCGGGCTGACGCCGCGGCTTGCCGAAGGCGCGCGCGATGCCGGCATATCGCTGTTGCCCGGTGTGGCTACTGCCAGCGAGGCGATGGCCGCGCTCGAAGCCGGCTTTACCTTCCTGAAGTTCTTCCCGGCCGAGGCCGCCGGCGGCATGCCGATGCTGAAGTCGCTGAACGGGCCGCTTCCGCGGCTGCGCTTCTGCCCGACCGGAGGCATCGACGCGGCGCGTGCGCCGGGCTATCTGGCCCTGCCGAACGTCGTCTGCGTCGGCGGCTCCTGGGTCGTGCCCAAGGACGCGGTCGCCAGCGGCGACTGGGCGCGCATCCGCGCGCTGGCCGAACAAGCGGCGGCGCTGCGGCGCGGCTGAGCGCGGCCCTCTCCCGCGTCCGCGGGCTGTCGGACAAAGGCCGATTGTCCGCGCCGGTGGCGCCACCTAAGCTGACAGCATCGGGACTGATGGAGTCGGCATGACGGCGTTTGCGGTGTCGTGGGGGAAAGCGAGGCCGCGCACGGCAAGCTGGCTGCGCTGGCTTGCCACGGTGACGCTGGCGCTCAGCGCTTCCGCCTGCGCCAGCCTGCCGCAGGATGTGCCGCGCCGGCCCTCGACCGCCTTCACCGGCTGGGCCGATACCCCGCTGGGCCAGGTCGTCGCCAGGAGTACGCCGGACCCGGCGCTGTCCGGCTTTCACCTGGTGTCGTCGGGCGAAGATGCCTACGGCACGCTGATCACGCTGGCCGACCGCGCCACCCGTTCCCTGGACCTGCAGTACTACATCGTTGCCGCCGACGAATCGTCGCGCGAGATCCTGCGCCGCGTGCGCGCCGCCGCCGAGCGCGGCGTCCATGTGCGGCTGCTGGTCGACGACCTGCACAGCGACGGCAAGGACCCGGCCTTCCTGCGTTTCGCCCGCCATCCCAATATCGAGGTGCGCTACTTCAATCCGTTTCCGGCGGGACGCTTTTCCAAGCTGACGCGCTTCATCAGCGTGGTGGGCGACGCCAGGCGGGTCAACCGGCGCATGCACAACAAGGTCTTCATCGCGGACAACGCGATGGGGATGACCGGCGGCCGCAATATCGGCAACGCCTATTTCCTGCGTGCGCCCGATACCAACTTCCTCGATCTCGACGTGGTGGTGGCCGGTCCGGCGGTGCGCCGGCTGTCCGCGGGCTTCGACGAGTATTGGAACAGCCAGTACGCGTACCCGGTCGAGGCGCTGGCCAATCCGGACGAGGCGGCGCCGGGTCCGGCTGGCACGCCGCCCGGGTCCGGCGTGCAGGCCGCGGGATCGCGCGGATCGGGTGGGTCGGGCGATTCGAAGAAGGCGGGGGGATCGGGCGGATCGGCCAGTTCCGCTTCGGCGCCGCCGGAACAGGCGCTGGTCGACGAGGCCGCGCAGCGCGAGGCCGAACAGAAGCGGCTCGAGGCGAGCGGCATGACGGCGCCGCAGAAGATCGATCCGGCCAAAAGCTTCCTTGCCCGCGAGCTCTCGCGCGGCGGCAGGCTGAACTTCGAGTGGGCCCGCGCCAGCGTGCTGGTCGACAACCCGGCGAAGGTCGAGCCCGACAAGCTGCCGGACAGCGACGATACGCTGGCCGACGAGGTCGCGCGGATGATGAAGGAGGCCCGCCAGGAGGTCATCATCATTTCGCCGTATCTGGTGCCCGGCAAACGCGGCGTCGAATGGCTCAGCGCACTGACCGCGCGCGGCGTCAAGGTGCGCGTGCTGACCAATTCGCTGGCGGCGACCGACTCGCCGATCGTCCACGTCGGCTACAAGCGCTACCGCAAGGCGCTGATTCGCTCCGGGGTCGAGCTGCACGAACTGAAGCCGCGGCTGCAGCGGCAGCAGCGCTCGGTCGGGGATTTTGGATCCTCGCAGGCCAGCCTGCACGTCAAGGCCGCGGTGGTAGACCGTCAGACGCTGTTCGTCGGCTCGATGAACTTCGATCCGCGCTCGATCACGCAGAACACCGAGACCGGCCTCATCGTGCGCAATGCCCGGCTGGCGGGGCAGGTGGCGCAGATCTTCTCGGACGCCATCGGCGTCAACAGCTGGCGGCTGCAGCTGTCGGAGGACGACGAGCTGCAATGGGTGGACGGGCAGGGCAAGCAGGCGGTGGTGCTCGACACCGAGCCGGATACCACCTGGTCGCAGCGCCTCTGGATCGACATGCTGACGCCGTTTACGCCGGAAGAGCTGCTGTAAGCGCTGGGGCGGATGCAAGTCCGGGCAGGCCGCCGCGCAACTGGCTGGCGGCCTGCCCGCTGACTGAGCGGCTTACTTGTGACGATCCGCTGCGCCTTCGAGCTTCTGGCCGCCGCGCTGGATGTCCTGGCCCAGGCCGGCCATCGTGTTGCAGCCGGTCAGCAGCACAGCCAGCATCACACCAAAAATCCAACCTTTTTTCACACTGCGCTCCTTTTGAGGTGTTGCGAACGGGGCGATTTTACAATCGGTGCGGCCCGCTGCGCACAGGGCAGTGTCGCTATTTGTAACGGGCAGCGCAGGGGAAGGGGAGGCGCGGCGTCCTAGACGTAGGCGATCAGCCGGCCGGCGGCGATGACCAGCGTCCAGGTCAGCAGCGACAGCACCGCCGCGGTGCGCGCCCAGCGCGGCGGCCGGGCGCCGACGTTCCAGTCGGCGGGGCCGGCGGCCCGTTGCAGGGCGCGGTACGGCCAAAGGTGGAATGCCAGCGCGTTGAGCAGCCCGAGGGCGATCAGGGTCAGCTTGAAATAGAGCGCGGGATTGGTCGCCAGCTCGTCGGCATGCGCGAGCAGCAGCAGGATGCCGCTGACCGCCACCGCGACGAAGGCGGCCATCGTCAGCGGCAGCACCTGGCGCAGCAGCGCCGTCACCGGCAGGTTGCGCCAGAGCCCGGCCAGCCGCAGGTCGACCACGGCGATGGTGCCGAACAGCAGCGCCATGCCGGCCAGGTGGACGATTTCGACGAGCGGATAGGCCCAGGCGGAAGCGCGCAGCGCGCTCGACAGCGGCAGCGCCGCCAGCGTGGCGCCCAGCTCGGTCAGCGATGCCACGGCGCCCGCTGCGGGACAGTCAGCGCAGTTCGACGGTCTGGCCGTCGAGCACGATCCGCTCGGCGCGCATCTCGTCGCCGTGTTCCTTGCTGGGGTAGCCGACGATGGTGACCTCGCGGCCGACCGCGACCTTGTCGGCGGTCGCGCCGCGCGCCTGCATCCGCGAGATCGGCGCCAGTACGGCCAGCCAGCGCTTGCCGTTGGCGTCGATCCGCACCATCGCGTGCGGGTTCTCGTATTTGACTTCGGTGAGCTTGCCGGTCAGCGTGATCGGCTTGCTGTCGTCATAGCTCGACCAGCCGTGGTGCGCGGCGGCCGGGCCGGCCAGCAGCGCGGCGAACGCGGCGGCGGTGGCAAGCGCGGCAAGCGGGCCGCGGGACATCGAGCGGAACGGGCGGGACATGGCGGTTCTCCGGCTTCTGCGTTCGTGGAGTATAGCTGCCGCTCGAGCAAGGGGCGTCGCGGCTCTCCCTCTCCCCCAATCCTTCGCCCGCAAGAGGGAGAGGGCTGGCGAGAGGGCGCGGCCGCATCGCACCCCGAACGGCTAGCCCGTCGTATCCGGCTCCGGACCTTCCTCGGCGGGCAGCGGGCTTGCCAGCACCTTGTCGATGCGCTTGCCGTCCATGTCGATGATCTCGAATTTCCAGTCGAGCCAGCTGACCGAATCGGCGATCTGCGGCAGCCGTCCCAGCAGCAGCAACAGCATGCCGGACAGCGTGTGATAGCGCTCCTTGTCTTCCTCCGGCACGCTGCGCAGGCCGATGCGGTCCTTCAGCTCGGGGATCGGGATCAGGCCGTCGAGCAGCCAGGAGCCATCCTCGCGCTGCACCGCCCATTCGTCGCCGGCGATGTCCGGCTTGAACTCGCCGGTGATCGCCTCGATCAGGTCCTGCAGCGTGACGATGCCCAGCACCTCGCCGTACTCGTCGATGACGAAGGCCATCTGTCCACCGGACGAGCGGAAATGTTCGAGCAGCTCCATGCCGGTGACGCTTTCCGGCACATAGACCGGGGCCTGCATCACGGCGGCCAGCTCGGTGGCCTCGCCGCGCAGCTTGCGCGCCAGCAGCTGGCGCGCGCTGACCACGCCGATCACGTCGTGCATGCCGCCGCGTACCACCGGGAAGCGCGAGTGGTCCGATTCCTCGATGCGGCGCAGGTTCTCCTCCAGCGGCAGTTCGACGTCGAGGCTGACCACGTCGCCGCGCGGCACCATCAGCGAGGTCAGCTGGCGGTCGTCGAGCCGGAACACGTTGCGCACCATCGTGTGCTCGTGGCGTTCGATCACGCCGGCCTCCGAGCCCTCGACCAGCAGCGCATGGATTTCTTCCTCGGTGACCGCGGGACCGGCGCCGCTCTTGACGCCGATCAGCCGCAGCACCAGCCGGGTCGAGCCCGACAGCAGCTTGACGAACGGCGTCGAGGCGACTGCCAGCCAGGACAGCGGCCGCGCGACCGCGCGCGCCAGGGTCTCCGGCGCCAGCTGGCCCAGCCGCTTGGGCACCAGCTCGCCGAGCACGATGGAAAAGTAGGTCAGTCCCGCGACGACGATCGCGGTGGCCACATAGCCCGCGGTCGGCTGCGCCATGCCCACGCCCTGCAGCCAGACGCCGAGCGGCTGCGCCAGCGCGGATTCACCGACCACGCCGTTGAGCACGCCGATCGAGGTGATGCCGATCTGCACGGTGGACAGGAAACGGGTCGGATCCTCGCCCAGCTTGACCGCCTCGATCGCGCCGCGATCGCCTTCGTCGATCAGCTTCTGCAGGCGGGCCTTGCGTGCCGAAACCAGCGCGATCTCCGACATGGCGAACACGCCGTTGAGCAGGATCAGCGCCAGCAGGATGGCTATTTCCATCAGGGTGCGCGCCCTACGCGCGCGGGTGTTGTCGAGCCGTCAAGCATAACATCGGCATGTGGCACGTCCGCCATTGATTACCTGGCAGGTTATCGCCAGGGCGCGCACCGCATGCTGTAATGCGGCCATGGACACGCTGACTCCCGCCTCCGAAACCGCTCTCGACTTTCCCGCCCTGCTGCGCTACTGGCGCGGGCGCCGCGGCTACAGCCAGCTCGCGCTGTCGCTTGCCGCCGGGGTGTCGCAGCGGCATATCAGCTTTCTCGAATCGGGCCGCGCCCGGCCCAGCCGCGAGATGATCCTGGCGCTGTCGGACCGGCTCGGCGTGCCGCTGCGCCAGCGCAACCGGCTGCTGCTGGCGGCCGGCTTCGCTCCCGCCTACAGCGAACACGCGCTGGCCGAACCGCCGCTGCAGATGGTGCGCCAGGCCATCGCGCTGATCCTCGCCAAGCAGGAGCCGTATCCCGCGGTGGTGCTGGACCGCTTCTGGAACATCAGCGATGCCAACCGCGCCTATCGGCGCATGGTCGACGCGCTGCTCGACGGCCGTGCCGCCGCGGTGCTGCCCGAAGGCCTGGGCAACGATGCGGGCGGCGGCCCGCGCATCAACCTGATGCTGACCGTGTTCGATCCGCAGGGGCTGTGGCCAATGATCGAGAACGCCCATCAGGTCGGCCGCTATCTGCTGCGACGCGTCTGGCAGGAGTTGCAGGCGCAGGCGCACGACCGCGTCGCGCGCGAGATCTTCGCCCGCATCGCGCAATGGCATCCGGACATGATCGGACCGGGCGGCGTGCCGCATGCCGACGACGACGGCAGCGAAGGCCCGCTGCCGCCGGTGCTGCCGGTGGTGCTGCGCGCCGACGGCTTCCAGGCCTCGCTGTTCTCGACCTTGACCACGCTGGGCAATCCGCATGACGTCACGCTGCAGGAACTGCGGATCGAATGCTTCTTCCCCGCCGACGAACCGTCGCGCCTCGCGCTCGAGGCGCTCGGGCACGACGCCGCGCCGGCTGCCGTTCAGAACCGGTAGCGCAGATAGGCGGTATGGAAGTCCGAGCCGGGGTTGGGCTTCTTGATGCCGGCATTCGAGATGTGCTGGTAGCGGTAGCCGATGGCGAAGCGCTGGTCCTTGCCGAAGGCGATGCCGACGCCCGCCATGTCCGAGAACTGGAACGCGGTCGACATCGAATGGTTGTCCGAGGTCCGCGTCCCGCTCATCAGGCGCACGCCGATCGATGCCTCGAGAAAGGGTACCCATCGATGGCGCTGCCAGGCCAGCCGCAGCACCGGCTGCGCGCCGATCTCCCACAGGTTGCGCGGATTGGCGTCGCTGGTGCTGTCCCAGCGCGCGACATTGAGCTCCCACAGCAGGCCGAGCCGCAGGCCGGTGGGGTCGCCCCAGCCATAGCCGGAATCCCAGCCGAACGCGATATCGACCTTGCGCACGTCGGTGCGGCTGTCGGTGCCGTAGGCGATCTGCACGGTCGGGTCGGCCCAGGCGGCGCCGCCGGCGGCCAGCAGCGGCAGCGCGGCGAGCCAGCGCAGCGCTCGCAAGGAGCGGCGGGATGCGCGGGAAGAACAGAGGGCAAGGGAACGGGAAGGGCGGCGGAACAGGCGGGCAAGCGGGTCGTCGTCGAATGGCATCGTGATCGCGGCAAGAAAAAACGGGAACGGGAAACGCGCAGAGGGCGCGGAAAGCCAGCGGGCTCGAAGGAATCCGGCGCCCGCATGGCGGGCGCGGCGTCCGCGCAAGTCGTTTAGTTGTAGTACAGATCGGGCGCTTACGCCGCATCGCGTGATAACATCGCAACGCCGGCGCGAGCCTGCGCCTTCGTGAATCGGTCCACGATCCTTCGAAGGGCAAGCGCGTTTCGCCGGTTTCGTTACGTCTTCAGGGCGGGGTGAAAGTCCCCACCGGCGGTATGCCGAACGCGTTCACCGACGCGGCCGGCGAGCCCGCGAGCGCCCGCGTCGTTCCATGTCTTCGTTGTATCCGACATGGTTGCGCGCGGGGTCAGCAGACCTGGTGAGAGGCCAGGGCCGACGGTCATAGTCCGGATGAAAGAAGATGGGCGAGCAAGCATCGCTGCCGTTTCATTGCCATGTCGATGGAACGGCGCGGGCCTGCGCGGTCGCGTGCCTGTGCATGCGGCCCGCGGTTCGTCGCCTTGCCATGCGCAAGCGGACAGCGAGTGGACGATCACCCAGGCCGGCGCTTCTGGCCGGCCGTCGTGCGCGCTGCGGCTTGCGTCGCCAATCCCCTGAAACGCCCGTTGATCTTTACGCAAGGAGCGTTTCAATGCTGTCCACGCTGTCGCCTTCCCAAACCAATCTTTCCCCCGACCACGCCGCGGCCGCCGTCGGCCCTGCCGACGCCATCGTGCCGGCGCTTCCCCATGATCTGCCGACCCGCATCGAGCAGGCGCTGCAGGCCATGCGCGAAGGCCGGCCCGTGGTGCTGATGGACGACCACGACCGCGAGAACGAGGCCGACCTGATCGTCGCGGCCGAGCGGCTGACGCCGGCCAATATGGCAATGCTGATCCGCGAATGCAGCGGCATCGTCTGCCTGTGCCTGACGCGCGAGAAGGTCGCGCGGCTCGGCCTGCGGCCGATGGTCGAGAACAATCGCAGCCAGTACGGCACCGCGTTCACCGTGTCGATCGAGGCCCGCACCGGCGTCACCACCGGCGTCAGCGCGGCCGACCGGATCACGACGATCCGCGCGGCGATCGCCGACGATGCGGGGCTCGACGCGGTCGTCAGCCCCGGCCATGTGTTTCCGCTGGTGGCCGCCGACGGCGGCGTGCTGACCCGCCGCGGCCATACCGAGGGATCGGTCGAGCTGGCGCGGCTGGCCGGCCTCGCGCCGGCCGCGGTGCTGTGCGAACTGATGAATCCGGATGGCACGATGGCCCGCTACGAACAGGCGCTGGCCTTCGCCGCGCAGCACGATCTGCCGGTGCTGACGATCGCCGAGCTGGTCGCCTGGCGAGAGCAGGGGCACTGAGGCCGGCGCGGACCGAGGCCTGCATCACGGCGCAAGCTGGCGCGCGAACCACGGCGCAAACCACGGCGCAAAATGGGGCAAATCGCAGCGAACGCCGCCGCCAGCCCGACCGTTCCGGCCGCGGCGGCGCGTCGCTGTGCGACAATGCCGGCTGTCGCGCGGCCCGTGCATCATCGCGGCCGCGCCTGCCGCCGGTCCCCGGGCCGTCCCTGTCTTGCCAACGCGCCCCGCATCATGTCGTTTCGTGCCGCCACGCCCGCACCGCGCCGCCGCGCTTTCCGCGCGAGCGCCGCGACTCTTCGCTTCCGTTCCTCCGATTCGCTTGCGCCGCTGCTGCTGGCCGCCTCGCTGACGCTGGCGCCGGCATTCGGCACCGACGCCCACGCCGACACCGCGCGCGGCAAGGTGGTGCCGGCCGCTGCGGCCGGACTCTATCAATGCCAGGGACCGAATGGCGGCACGGTGTTTCGTTCGACGCCGCGCGAGGGTTGCGTGACGCTGGCCGCGCCGGACCCGTCCGCGCCCGATCCGCAGCGCTGGCTGCCGCTGATGGGCGCCAACGGCGTGATCTCGTACCTGGACCAGCGCTCGGTGCGCCGGCAGGGCGCGCGCATCGGCGTGGTCTTGATGCGCAACGCGCCGGTCGGCGGCACCATCCATACCACGAGCGGCGAGCCGATCCAGTCGTCGCTGCGGCGGATGGTGCTGGACTGCGCCACGTCGATGTACGCGGTGGTCGAGCAGACGCTGTTTCCCCGCCGATTCGCGCGCGGCGAGCCGCTTTACACGATCCGCTCGCCGCAGCGGGCGACGCCGCGGCCGGTCTCGTCCGGCTCGCTGGCCGGCGAGGTGATGGCGCGCCTGTGCCGCTGAGCGCCGTTCAGCGGGCTCGCCGCTGAACGGCCTTCCCATGGAAGCCGGCACGACCGTTGCCGGCTGCTCCCGTCCCCGCCGTTTCCTTCGCTATTCCTCCTCGACGGCGCGCGCCCGCCAGCGGCCGTCGGGCTGCTTGCAGAACCAGCCGGTCCAGCTTTCCTCATTGCTCGAGCGCATCAGTTCGCTGCGGATCTGGCGGCAGGGCTGGCCGCGGTCGGTCTTGCTCTGCAGTGGCGTGATCCTGGCGTAGGTCGCCGGGCGCCGCGGCGTCGCCTGGGTGCGCCACGAGACCGCGGTGCCGTCCTCGGTCGTGGTCAGTGCGCGATTGACCGCCGAGGCGAAGGCGCGTGCCTCGCTCTGCGTCATCGTGCCGACGATCGTGCTGGTCAGATAGTGGTCGACGTATGCCCGTGCCGGTGCCGGCGCGCCCAGGCCCAGCGCGAACGCCAATGCAGTCGCCAGCCCCGGCGGCAGCGGCAGGCGGGCGGGCGCGGCATGCGGCATCGGCATCCCCTTGGCGGCGAGATCGTGTGAGCGGCGAGGGCGTGGCCTGGTCGCACGCAGGTGCGCCGTCGCCCGGATCGGTCGATTGTAGTTCGCGCGGCCACCGGCCGCGGCCGTCGCATGCGGGCATGCGTGTCCCGCCCCACCAAGCAAGGATTTTGTCGGACAGCGTCCGATTGACGCGGCAATGACACGGACCTAGTTTCAATCGTCGCGCCCGCTGCGGCCCGTTCGCTTGCCGGCCTTGCCGCCGGAAGCCACGGCTGCATCCGCAACCGACCCGCGTGCCGTCCGGCGCGCATCCGATCCCGTCACTGATTCGTTTGCTCCTGTGCGCAGGACGACAGGAGCGGGCAGGCCTTGCGCCCGCCACCGTGCCGCGGGTTTGTTGCGGTGCAATTCCGGCGTCATTCGAGCCATGAGGAGGATACCAGACGTTGATCAATCAAGAGACGAATAATCAACAATCGTTTCAAATTGTTGCAACCGTTGCGTGATCGAAACGTGACTTTTGGTAGGCAAATTTGTTAAGGTTTTGTCCCGCATTGCAGCAAATCCAATACCTTCCAAGCGTCACCCAAGTCACAGCCCCCGGCAAAGTCCGTCATGGGGCGGCTCAGGCACCGGTCATCCGGCCTGGCCATCGACGAGTATCCGCGCCACTGTCCGCGGCTTCCCGAATAACCAATTGCATTACCGACTACCGCCTTTGATGACGGCATTCATGATCGACTCCGCCATTTCTCCGCCGCTTTCCGCCCGTTCGTGCCGGCCCACGTCGCCGACGCGCTCCAACGGCGTGCGGCTGGGACGCTGGCTGTGTGCCGGTGCGCTCGCCTGCTTCGCGATGGCGGCGCACGCGTTCAGCTTCGATACCGTGGCGGCGCGCGCGCGCCAGCTGGCCAATTCCCCGTACAAGGCCCCCAAGGCCCATCTGCCGACCGAGCTGCGCGAACTGTCGTACCCGCGCTATCGCGAAATCCAGTACAAGCCGGAACGCTTCGTCTGGCGCAATACCAAGCTGCCGTTCGAGCTGTCGTTCTTCCACGAGGGCATGGTGTTCGACCAGCCCGTGAAGATCAACGAGGTCACCGGCAACCGCGTGCGCGAGATGCGCTTCAATCCGGCGGACTTCAACTACGGCTCGCACAAGTTCGATCCGGAGATGCTCAAGGGCCTGGGCTTTGCGGGCTTTCGTGTGCTGCATCCGGTCAACGGCAAGCACAAGGACGAGGTGGTGTCCTTCGTCGGCGCCAGCTATTTCCGCGGCGTCGGCAAGGACCAGTGGTTCGGCCTGTCGGCGCGCGGCGTCGCGGTCGATACCGCGCTCGCGTCGGGCGAGGAATTCCCGCGCTTCGTCGAGTACTGGATCGAACGTCCGGCGCCCGGCGACAAGCAGCTGACCATCTATGCGCTGATGGACTCGCGCCGCATGAGCGGCGCCTATCGCATCGTGGTCAAGCCGGGTGCCGATACCGAGACCGAGGTCAAGGCGCGGCTCTATCTGCGCGAGAACGTGACCAAGCTGGGCCTGGCGCCGCTGACCAGCATGTACCTGTTCGGCGAGAACCAGCCGCCGGCGGCGCCGGAGTTTCGTCCCGAGGTGCACGATTCCGACGGCCTGTCGATCCAGCTGGGCACCGGCGAATGGATCTGGCGTCCGCTGGTCAATCCGAAGCGCCTGCTGGTGACCTCGTTCTCGGCGACCAACCCGCAGGGCTTCGGGCTGATGCAGCGCGATCGGTCGTTCGCCAGCTACCAGGAAATCGGCGAATGGTATGAACGCCGGCCGAGCGGCTGGGTCGAACCGCGCGGTAACTGGGGTTCGGGCCGCGTCGAGCTGGTGATGATTCCGACGCCGGACGAAACCAACGACAACATCGTGGCCTACTGGGTGCCCGACAATCCGCCCAAGCCGAAGCAGCCGTTCGATCTGGAATACCGGCTGCTGTGGCAGAAGGACCGCGAGCGCATGCCGCCGCTGTCGTGGGTCACGCAGACCCGCCGCGGGCAGGGGCTGACCCGCAACAAGGAAGACACCAGCTTCTCGCTGCTGGTCGATTTCGAGGGCCCCGCATTCAAGAAGCTGGATCCCGCCACGCATATCGACGCGGTGGTATCGGCCGATGGCAACGCCGAACTGCTGCGCACGACGACGCAGCGTAACGAGGCCACCGGCGGCTGGCGCATGACGATGTTCCTGCGCCGCAAGGACGAGAACAAGCCGGTCGAGTTGCGCGGCTATCTTCGCAACGGCAACACAACCCTGTCAGAGACATGGAGCTACATCTTACCCCCAGGCTAAAGCAGCGCTCGGCCGCGGCGGCGTGCGAGCGCTATGTCGACCGCCTGCCGGTATCGCCGGAACAGCGCCGCGACCTGCTCGCCGATACCGCGCTGCACGAAGGCATCGTCATCAAGGGCGATGCCACCGGCGACGATCCCGGCGTGCGTTCGCTGCAGAAGGCGCTGGCCAATGGCGACGCCGCGGCCTCGCCCGCGGGCGCGGCCTACGGCTCGATCGAGCGGCGCCTGCAACTGGCCTATGGCGAGCCGAAGGTCGGCGGCGAACCGCTGATCGAGCGGCGCGCCGACGGCACCGTCCATGTGGCCACCGGCCCCGAGCCAAAGCGCGCGTCAATGGTGCCGCGGCCGTGGCCGCCGCACCTGGTCGCGGCCTTCGTGCGCAACGGCGTGCGCAAGTTGCTCGGCAAGCCGCCCGTTCCCGAGACGTGGGACACGCTGCACGACGGTCCCGATGCCGAGGGCAAGTGGCATCCGGCCGGCGCGCATCGCCGCTGGGTGCTGCTGTTCCTGGTGATCGTGCAGACCATGATGGCGACGTATTTCATGTCGACGGTGCTGCCGTACAAGGGCAACGACACCCTCGAGATGATCACGCTGGGCCTGTTCACCGTGCTGTTCTCGTGGGTCTCGGCCGGCTTCTGGACCGCGATGATGGGCTTCCTGGTGCTGGCCAAGGGCGGCGACCGACATCTGATCTCGCGCTCGGCCAGCGGCAACGCGCCGATCGCGGAGCAGGCCCGCACCGCGGTGATCATGCCGATCTGCAACGAGGACGTGACCCGCGTCTTCGCCGGACTGCGCGCGACCTACGAATCGCTGGAACGCACCGGCGAGCTCGCGCACTTCGATTTCTTCGTGCTGTCCGACAGCGGCAATCCCGATCTGCGCACTGCGGAAACCGATGCGTGGATGGAGACCTGCCGCGCGGTGAACGGCTTCGGCCGCATCTTCTATCGCTGGCGCCGCCATCGCGTCAAGCGCAAGACCGGCAACGTCGCCGACTTCTGCCGCCGCTGGGGCAGCAAGTATCGCTACATGGTCGTGCTCGATGCGGACAGCGTGATGAGCGGCGATTGCCTGGCCACGCTGGTGCGGCTGATGGAGGCCAACCCCGGCGCCGGCATCATCCAGACCGCGCCGCTGGCAACCGGCCGCGAGACGATGTACGCGCGCGTGCAGCAGTTCGCCACGCGCGTCTACGGTCCGCTGTTTACCGCCGGCCTGCATTACTGGCAGCTGGGCGAATCGCACTACTGGGGCCACAACGCGATCATCCGCATCAAGCCCTTCATGGAGCATTGCGCGCTGGCGCCGCTGCCGGGCAAGGGGCCGCTGGCCGGCGAGATCCTGTCGCACGATTTCGTCGAGGCCGCGCTGATGCGCCGCGCGGGCTGGGGCGTGTGGATCGCCTACGATCTGCCGGGCTCGTTCGAAGAGCTGCCGCCCAACCTGCTCGACGAGGTCAAGCGCGACCGCCGCTGGTGCCAGGGCAACCTGATGAACTTCCGGCTATGGATGAAGCAGGGCTTCCACGCGGTGCACCGCGCGGTGTTCCTGACCGGCGTGATGGCCTATCTGTCGGCGCCGCTGTGGTTCCTGTTCCTGCTGCTGTCGACCGCGATGCTGGCCAAGCATGCGCTGGTGCCGCCCGAGTATTTCTCGCAGCCGTATCAGTTCTATCCGAACTGGCCAGAGTGGCATCCGGAGAAGGCGCTGGCGCTGTTCTCGGCCACCGCGACGCTGCTGTTCCTGCCCAAGCTGTTCGGCGTGGTGCTGCTGATGAAAGAGGCGCGCCGCTACGGCGGGGCGCTGCGGCTGATGCTGTCGATGCTGATCGAGGTCGTGATCTCCGCGCTGCTGGCGCCGGTGCGCATGCTGTTCCATACGCAGTTCGTGCTGGCCGCCTATATCGGCTGGGGCATCTCGTGGAAGTCGCCGCCGCGCGAGGACGCCGAGACGACCTGGGGCGAGGCGGTGCGCCGCCACGGCTGGCACACGGTGCTGGGTCTCGGCTGGGGCGCGCTGGTGTACTGGCTCGACCCGGGCTTCGTCTGGTGGCTGCTGCCGATCGTCGGCGCGCTGGCGCTGTCGATCCCGCTGTCGGTCTGGCTCTCGCGCGTCAGCCTGGGCCGTGCCACGCGCCGTGCCGGATTGTTCGTGATTCCCGAGGAAGCCGAGCCGCCGCGCGAGATCGTCGATACGCAACGCCATGTGGCCGAGGCCGGCGACACGCCCGGCTTCGTCGACGCGGTGGTCGATCCGGTCACCAACGCGCTGATGTGCGCGACCGCGACCGCGCGCGTGGTGCAGCCCGCCGGCACGCAGCGCCAGCACGCGGTGCTGGTGCAGCAGGCGCTGACCAATGGTCCGGACAATCTGAACGCCAGGCAGAAGCTGCTGCTGCTGAACGATCCGCTGGCGCTGTCGCGCCTGCACGAAGCGGTCTGGTCGTCGCCGCTGGCCGACGACGGCTGGAAGGCCACGCGCGCGCTGCTGCGCCGCGCGGCCAACGTCGTACCCCTGCGCCCGCGGGGGAGTGCGGCGGCTTGAAAGATCGGTGATTCGCGCTTGCCGATGATTCCCGGCTCCCGCTTGCGGGAGCGGGGTTGGGGGAGAGGGCAGTGCGGTCGTTATGCGACCGTGCTTTAAACCACCCCCTCTCCCCCTGAAGGAGAGAGGGAGAACCCCAACGGCGGGGTCCCGCTCCCAACGCCGATTCCGTGCTTCGCTCCTCTCTCACTGAGAGGGAGAACCCCAGCGCGGCTTCGACCGCCAATGCTGGTCCATGCTTCGCTCCCCTCTCCCGCATGCGGGAGAGGGGTTGGGGGAGAGGGCAAGGGCGGTGGTGATGCGACCAACAGTGAAGCCGAGGCGATCTTCAGCGCAGCGCCGCCGTGCAGATCGGCCCGTTGATATAGACGTCGCCGACGCGGCGCTCGCCTCTCGCCTTGCGTGTCATGTAGCGGAACATCATGCTGACGCCCAGCTTGGTCAGGATCTCGACGTCGCGGTTCGCGCAGATATTGCGCTGTAGCGGCGCCGCATAGCTGACCTCGAAGCTGGCCAGATCGAGCATCGGCCCGCTGTAATTGGTCAATTCCAGCTGGAACAGGATGTGTTTGCCGGGCACCGCCTGGCAGCGGCGCAGACGCGTTTCCTTGTCGATCTCGATCGGCAGCGCGTCGTTGAGCTGGCGGCAGGCGCGCGCCAGCACGGTATCGGGCCGGCGCGAGCTGCGCAGGAATTCGGGCACGCCGGCCGCGCCGGTGTTCTGGCCGGTGGCCGCGCCGCGCAGCATGCGGGTCAGCGAATCGGCTTCATCGACCACCACGGCCGCGCTCGCGGCCGGATGCGCCGCGACGGTACGCGCCGTGACCGGCGCCGCGCAGGCCGACGAGGCCCACAGCAATCCGGTGGCGGTAGCGATCCCGATGGAGGCCGACATTCCTCGGGCGATCGATGCAGTCGTGTGGTTCGATTTGGTTCGCATGCAGGGAAAGAACGCCTGGAACGGCACGGGGCTGGGGCTGCGCTGAAGTCCCGCGATCGAGGCCGGCAATGAAGATGGACCGGCAGTGTGTCGACCGGGTGCCATTGTACCTGCCGGCCCCGTGAGGCGGAACCCGCCGGCGCGCAATACATCACGTTGTGCAACAATTGCGCCTTTCGCTTGACGTCGTTCCCGTCGTCCGTCAGTGCGTTGCCGCGCAGGTCTTCGTTGTTCTCTCGCATGCCGGCGCGGACGACATCTTCCCCATTGCAATGACCCAGTCCTCTCGCCCGGCCACGACGCCGCGCTTCCCGCTTTGGTTGCTGATCTGCGCATCGCTGACCGCGCTCGCGCCGCTGTCGATCGACATGTATCTGCCGGCGTTCCCGACGCTGGCCGCCGACCTCGGCGTCGACATCGGCAGCGTGCAGCTGACGCTCGGCACCTTCCTGGTCGGCCTCGCGATCGGGCAGTCGTTCTACGGTCCGGTCAGCGACCGCTTCGGACGCAAGGCGCCGCTGTATGTGGGGCTCGGCCTCTATGTCGTCGCGTCGGTGGCTTGCGCGCTGGCGGGCGACGCGCCCGCGCTGATGGCCTGGCGCTTCGTGCAGGCGGCCGGCGGCTGCGCCGGCATGGTGATGGCGCGCGCGATGGTGCGCGATCGGCTCGAAGCGCACGAGTCCGCGCGCGCGTTCTCGTCGCTGATGCTGGTCATGGGTCTCGCGCCGATCCTGGCGCCGATCGTTGGCGGCGCGATCCTGACCACGTTGGGCTGGCGCGCGATCTTCTGGGTGATGGCCGCGGTCGGCGCGATGATCCTGCTGCTGGTGCATTTCCGGCTGGAAGAGTCGCTCGATCCGCGACGCGCGATCCCGCTGCGCCTGGGCGAGGTCTTCCACAACTACGGCGCGCTGCTGCGCGACCGCGAATTCCTTGGCTATTCGCTGTGCGCCGGCTTTGCGCAATCGGGCATGTTTGCCTACATCGCCGGCTCGCCTTTCGTGCTGATCGAATTGCACGGCATCGATCCTTCCCACTATGGCTTCGTGTTCGGGGCCAATGCCTTCGGCCTGATCGCGATGTCGCAGCTCAATGCCGCACTGGTGCGGGGGCGTTCGCTCGATCGCGTGCTCCGGCTGGCGCTGGCCGCGCCGTGCGCAGCGGGCTTGCTGCTGGCGCTGGCCAATCTCGCCGGCGCGGCGACGCTGCCGGTGCTGCTGCTTGGATTCTTCGTCTACGTGGCAGCGCTGGGCTGCATCATGCCCAACGCATCGGCGCTGTCGCTCGCGCATCAGGGCCACCGCGCCGGCACCGCGTCGGCGCTGATGGGCACGCTGCAATTCGGCATGGGCACGCTGGCCGGTACCGCGGTCAGCCTGTGGCACGACGGCACCGCGTTGCCGCTGGGCGTGGTGATGGCCATCGGCGGCATCGGCGCGGTACTGATGCGGATGCTCGGCCGCCGGTCCGCCGCGGTCGCGGCCGCCGAATAAGACGGGGAGGGCGGTCCCGCCGTCGGCGGTTGCCTTTTGCCCCTTGGCTTTTGGCCTTTACGCTTTGCCCCGAGGTTGGGGATAACCCGCTGTCGGACCCGCGTCAAAGCCCGGAATTGAGGGGGTAAATCTCCCCGAAAGCCGCTTGACGGAAGGATTTCCGGCATTTTCGTTGCGTCGGTGCGACTGGGGATTGCCCAAGGCGCAAGCGGCGGATTAGACTGCGCCGGTCGGTGAAACGGCTCAGGCTGGTCACCGGTGACGACGACCAACAAGGGATACAGCCATGAATAAAGGTGAACTGGTGTCTGCCATCGCCGCAGACGCGGAACTGAGCAACGCTGCAGCGGAGCGCGCCCTGAACGCCGCGCTGGAAAACATCAAGAAGGCGGTTGCCAAGGGAGATTCGGTCACGCTGGTGGGCTTCGGCAGCTTCGGCGCCGGCAAGCGTGCCGCCCGCACCGGCCGCAACCCGCGCACCGGCGAAACGATCAAGATTCCGGCCGCCAAGACGGTCAAGTTCTCTGCCGGCCAGGGTTTCAAGGACGCTGTGAACAAGAAGAAGTAAGAGCGGGCATCCAGCGGATGCCAACCGGGAGAGCGGCCCATGTGGGCCGCTTTTTTCATTTGGCGCCGCCGTCGCCGCGCCGCGCTACACTCGCATCCTGCAAGCGGAATCCGCACGCATTGCGCCACCCCGCATTCCGCTACCGCATTCTCAACTACACCGCGCCGATTGCTCGCGCCGCTCCCGATGAACGACCTCTCGCATCAACTGTCGATGACCGTGCTGATGACGCCGGACATGGCCAATTTCTCCGGCAACGTCCACGGCGGCACCATCCTCAAATATCTGGACATGGTCGCCTATGCCTGCGCCAGCCGCTACGCCGGGCGCTATGTCGTCACGCTGTCGGTCGATCAGGTAGTGTTCCGCCAGCCGATCCATGTCGGCGAACTGGTGACCTTCCTCGCCGCGGTCAACTACACCGGCCGCAGCTCGATGGAGATCGGCATCAAGGTCATCACCGAGAACATCCGCAGCAAGCTGGTGCGCCATACCAACAGCTGCTATTTCACGATGGTCGCGGTCGACGACGACGGCAAGCCGGCCGAGGTGCCGACGCTGGTGCCGCGCGACGAGGTCGAGCGCCAGCGCTTCGCGGCCGCGCAACTGCGCCGCCAGCTGCGCCAGGAGATGGAGCGCCGGCACGACCAGATCCAGGGCGCGGTGAGCTGACCATGGCGCGCGCATCCCGTCGCCCGCTGTCCGCCGCGCCGGCTTCCCCGCTGGTTTCCGCACTGGTTTCCGCGCTGGTTTCCGCGCTGGCATTGGCAACGATCGCGCCGGCGCACGCCGAAGAGATCGGCAGCGTCAACACGCATTTCCGCGTCACCGGCTCGGACCGCGTCGTGATCGAGGCCTACGACGATCCCGAAGTCGACGGCATCACCTGCTACGTCTCGCGCGCCCGCACCGGCGGCATCAAGGGCTCGCTCGGCATGGCCGAGGATCCTGCGGAGGCGTCGATCGCCTGCCGCCAGGTCGGCAAGATCGGCTTCAAGGGGCCGCTGCGCCAGCAGGACAATGTGTTCTCCGAACGCATGTCGATCCTGTTCAAGACGCTGCATGTGGTGCGCGTGGTCGACCGCAAGCGCAACACGCTGGTCTATCTGACCTATTCGGACCGCATCGTGTCGGGCAGCCCCAAGAACAGCGTGACGGCGGTGCCGGTGGAGGCCGCCACGCCAATTCCGGTGCGCTGACGCGCGCGGGGCCTTACTGCCCCA
>NZ_AMPR02000356.1:0-1654 GCF_000307735.3 Cupriavidus sp. HPC(L)
CGGCGCACGGCTCGCCGGCGGCCCGCCGCGCGCGGCGCGCGCTGGCCGAGGTCCAGGGCGAGAACGTGGTGCGCATCGTCAACGCGCACGAGCACAACCTGAAGTCGCTGAACGTCGATATCCCGCACAACAAGTTCAACGTCGTGACCGGCGTATCGGGCTCGGGCAAGTCGACGCTGGCCTTCGACATCCTGTTCCACGAGGGGCAGCGCCGCTATCTCGAATCGCTGAACGCCTACGCGCGCTCGATCGTGCAGCCGGCGGGCCGGCCCGAGGTCGACGCGGTGTTCGGCATTCCGCCGACCGTGGCGATCGAGCAGCGCCTGTCGCGCGGCGGCCGCAAGAGCACGGTGGCGACCACCTCCGAGGTCTGGCACTTCCTGCGGCTGCTGTACGTCAAGCTCGGCCTGCAGCACTGCGTGCACGACGGCACGCCGGTCAGCGCGCAGAGCCCCGAATCGATCGTCGCGCAGCTGCTGCGCGAATACCGCGGCCAGCATGTCGGCCTGCTGGCGCCGCTGGTGGTCAACCGCAAGGGCGTCTATACCGACCTGGCCAAATGGGCCAAGGCGCGCGGCCATACGCATCTGCGTGTCGACGGCGCCTTCCTGCCGGTCGACCCGTGGCCGCGGCTGGACCGCTTCCGCGAACACACGATCGAGCTGCCGGTCGGCGACCTGGTGGTTTCGCCCGACAACGAGGGCGCGCTGCGCGCGCTGCTGGAGCAGGCGCTCGAGCACGGCAAGGGCGTGATGCATCTGCTCGCGCCGCTGGACGGCCTGCGCGAGGCGTTCGGCAACGGCCACAACGGCGACGGCGTCGGCCAGACCAAGGTGTTCTCGACCAAGCGCGCCTGCCCGGCCTGCGGCACCAGCTATCCCGAGCTCGATCCACGCATGTTCTCGTACAACAGCAAGCACGGCTGGTGCGAGAGCTGCGTCGGCACCGGCCTCGCGCTGACGCGCGAGCAGCGCGCCGCCTATGACGACAGCGTGATCGGCGGCGACGACCGCGGCCGCGAGCAGACGCTGCCGTCGGAGGAGGTCGAACCCGAAGGCATTGGCCATGCGGCCTGCCCGTCGTGCCACGGCACGCGGCTGAACTCGGCCGCGCGCGCGGTCAGCTTCGCCGGCCGCTCGATCGTCGACATCGCCCAGTGGACCGTGTCGCAGACCCGCGCGTGGATCGAGCAGCTGACGCTGAGCGGCCGCGACGCCGAAATCGCGCGCGACGTGGTCAGCGAGATCCGCAGCCGGCTCGAATTCCTCGAGGAGGTGGGACTTGGCTACCTGAGCCTGGACCGCGCCGCGCCCAGCCTGTCGGGGGGCGAGGCGCAGCGGATCCGGCTGGCGGCGCAGCTCGGCAGCAATCTGCAGGGCGTCTGCTATGTGCTGGACGAACCGACCATCGGCCTGCATCCGCGCGACAACCGCATCCTGCTCGACGCCCTGCGCAAGCTTGGCGACAAGGGCAACACGCTGGTGGTGGTCGAGCACGACGAGGACACGATCCGCCGCGCCGACCACATCATCGACATCGGCCCCGGCGCCGGCAAGCGCGGCGGCCATGTGGTCGCGCAGGGCGCCGTCGCCGATCTGGCGGCGCAGCCGTCGTCGCTGACGGGCCAGTTCCTGGCGCGGCCGATCGTCCATCC
>NZ_AMPR02000355.1:0-1659 GCF_000307735.3 Cupriavidus sp. HPC(L)
GGCGGCATCGCCCGCCGCGACCGCCGCGACGATGCGGCGCGCGCGCGCCAGGTTCGCGCCGCCGCCGCCATGGGATTGCGGCACGACCTGCGCGATCAGGCCATGGCGATGCAGCAGCGCGAAGTTGTCGTGCGCAAAGCTGCCATCGGCGTCGTGCCGTGCGGCGCTCGCCGCGAAGGCGGTGCGCAAGGCGTCGAGCGTGTCGTCGAGCGTCTCGTCGAGTGTGTCGTTGCGCATGCGGTCGCGCATTCGGTCCAGATGCGGCTCGCTGCCTCGCAGTCGAAGCAAGGTGGAAGAGGGCATGACGGTCGTTCCCTGTGCGGATTCGGATCGGCGCCTAGCGTAACGCCGAGATGCCGCTTCGATGAACGATGCAAATCGAATATGGAGTTTCGTTTTTATTCGTTCGGCCACACGCGGGTTTGCCTTACGTTTGTCGCCAGATTCCGCCGCCGTGACCGCAGCGGGCGACACAGGAGAACCCATGAGCGTCGACATCATCGGCATGATCCAGAGCCAGAAGCAATCCGAGATCCATCCGCCCAGCGGGCCCGTGGTGGATCGCGACTATGTCAGGGCCTTCGCGCAGGCGCACGAGCAGGCCGGCTTCGACCGCATCCTGGTGCCGCACCATTCCACCGGCCCGTCGGCCACGCTGACGATCGCGTATGCGGCCGCGGTGACCGAGCGGATCCACTTCATGCTGGCGCATCGGCCCGGCTTTACCGCGCCGACGCTTGCCGCACGGCAGATCGCGACGCTGGACCAGTTCAGCGGCGGCCGGCTTGGCGTGCACTTCATCTCTGGCGGCTCGGACGACGAACAGAAGCGCGATGGCGATTTCCTCGATCACGACGAACGCTATGCGCGTACCGACGAATACCTCGGCATCCTGCGCCGGATCTGGACCGAGCCCGAGCCGTTCGATCACGAGGGCCGCCACTACCGCTTCCAGCGCGGCTTCTCCGAGGTCAAGCCGGCGCAGCAGCCGCATGTGCCGATCTACTTCGGTGGCGCGTCGGCGCCCGCGATCGCGGTCGCCGGCAAGCACGCCGACGTCTATGCGCTGTGGGGCGAGTCGCTGGACCAGGTCCGCGAGCTGACCACGCGGGTGCGTGCCGAGGCCGCGCGGCACGGCCGCCAGATCCGCTTCTCGGTGTCGTTCCGGCCGGTGCTGGCCGAGACCGAGCAGAAGGCCTGGGAGCGTGCCGACCGCATTCTCGAACGCACCCGCGCGCTTCGCGTGCAGCAGGGCTACAGCCGCGGCGGGCCGCAGCAGAGCGAGGGCGCACGCCGCCTGCTGGCCGCCGCCGAACAGGGCGATCGCGTCGATACCCGGCTGTGGACCGCGATCGCGCGCGAGACCGGCGGCCGGTCCAATTCGACGGGGCTGGTCGGTACGCCGGAGCAGGTCGCGCACGCGCTGCTCGACTACTACGACCTGGGCGTGACCACCTTCCTGATCCGCGGCTTCGATCCGCTCGACGATGCGGTCGACTATGGCCGCGAGCTGATTCCGCGGCTGCGGGCGCTGGTCGCCGAGCGCGATGCGCAGCGGCGGCTCGAGCAGGCAGAAGGGCAACGGCAGGCGGCATGACCGCCGCGCCGGCAACACCGCGCACGACATACCGAGACGAAACCAACAACACGTAGAACCAC
>NZ_AMPR02000354.1:0-1712 GCF_000307735.3 Cupriavidus sp. HPC(L)
GTCAGCCCCAACGCGATCGCCTACGCGCTCGATGCGCTCGCGCTGGCGCAGGGCGCCGCCGCGGTCTGGCCCGAATCGGTGCCCGTTGCGGTGGTCGGACCCGCCAGCGTGGCGGCGCTTGCCGAGCGCGGCATCGCCGCGCCGCGCCATCGCGTGATCTCCCCGGCGGGCGCCGATGGCACCGCCGCCGATATCGATCCCGCCGAAGCCCGCTTCGATTCCGAGGCGCTGTGGGCCCAACTCGACGCGCCGGCGCTGGCTGGCCGCGAGGTGCTGATCGTGCGCGGCAACGGCGGCCGCGACTGGCTCGGCGACAAGCTGCGCGAGGCCGGTGCAGCCGTGCTGGCGGTCGAAGCGTATCGACGCACGATGCCCGTGCCCGGATCGATGCAATGGCAGGCGGTACGCGACGGCCTGAAGCCGGGCGCGACACCGCAGGCCTGGCTGCTGACCAGTTCCGAAGCGGTGCGCAACCTCCACCAGCTGGCGCGCGACAACCTGTCGCCGGAAGAAGACGCCGCGCTGCGTGAAGTGCAGTGCATTGTCCCGCATGCGAGAATTGCCGAGCAGGCTGCGGCACTCGGCTTCACACGCGTGCAAATGGCCGCGCCGGGCGACGAGGGCTTGCTGGCGGCTTGCCTGCGCTGGGCCGAGCCGTATTTGAGCGAGTTGAAGGGGGCTTCGGAAACGGCCTCACGAACGGCTTCACAGGCGGCTTCACAAACGGCTTCACCGACGGTTCTGCAACCGGTGGAGCCCTCGGTGCCGCCTTCGACATCGAAGCCCGAGCCGGGCCCGACTGCCGCAACCGTTCCCGCGGCTGCTCCAAGTGCGGCCGCTTTGGCCGCGGCTTCGGCAGCGCAATCGCAGGCGCCATCCGCGGCCGCATCGGCTGACCCGGCTGCTCCGGCGGGCTCGCCCGCCGCTCCGCCCCCAATTCCGCCCACCGAATCACCGCAATCCACGTCAACGAAGGTCGATCGCGTGACGCAACAGCAAACCTCCACCGCTTCCTCCTCCGTTCCACCGGCCGGCATGCCGCCCGGTGCGGCGCCTTCCAGCGCCTCGCCCGGCGAGCGGCCGGCTTCGCGCAGCCCAGGCAGCCCAGGCGGCCGCGGCGCGCTGGCCTGGCTGCTGCTGGCCATCTTCGTGCTGGTCGCCGGCGGCGCGTTCTGGTGGCTGCAGCAACGGGTCGACCGGCTGACCGAGGAACTGGCACGCCGCCAGCAGAACAACGACGCGCTGGTGCAGGAATCGCGCGTGCTGACCCGCGAGGCCCAGACTACCGTCAAGGAAATGCAGGCCAAGGTCGGCGCGCTCGAGGCCCAGGTCGGCGAGACCCGCGACAAGCAGGCCACGCTTGAACAGGTCTACCAGGACCTGATGCGCAATCGCGACGACTGGGAGATCGCCGAGATCCAGCAACTGCTGACCAACGCCGGCCAGCAGCTGCAGCTGACCGGCAACGTGCAGGTCGCGCTTTCCGCGTTGCAGAGCGCCGACGTTCGCCTGGCCCGCTCCGACAAGCCCGAATACAACCAGCTGCGCCGGGCGATCGCGCGCGACATCGGCCGTCTGAAGGCGATGCCCGACACCGACCTGACCGGCGCGGCGATCAAGCTCGACGAAGCCATCAACCAGATCGACGCGCTGCCGCTGCTGTCCAGCGAACGGATGCTCGAACGCAGCGAAGGCACGCCGCGCGGCGCGGC
>NZ_AMPR02000353.1:0-1716 GCF_000307735.3 Cupriavidus sp. HPC(L)
GGCCCCGGCCCGCGCGCGCCAGCGGAACAGCCACGCACCGCCCGGCAGCGTCGCCGCCAGCAGCACGGCCGACAGCAGCATCAGCCCGGTCAGCCCGATCGGTCCGACCAGCCATCCCGACAGCAGCGGCCCGGCCAGCCCGCCGACGCTCGCGCCGGCGGCGATCACCGGAAACAGCCGGCGCGCCTGTTCGGGGCGGAACACGTCCGCCATCAGGCTCCACGCGACCGACACCACGAACAGGTTGAACACCGACAGCCACACGTAGAACACCCGCGCCAGCCAGACATCGTCGGGCCGCGCCCGCGTGGCGAGCGCGAAGGCCAGCAGATTGGCGATGAAGAACGCATAGACCCACGGCACGAAGCGCCTGCGCGGCAGCCGCGCGCTGCACAGCCCGTACAGCGGAATCGCGGCCAGCATCACGACGAAGGTCGCGGTGAACAGCCATTGGAGGTTCTGCACGCCGCCGGCGATGCCCATCGTCTCGCGTACCGGCCGCAGCATGAAATAGCTGGCGAACAGGCAGAAGAAGAACGCGAACGCCGCGACCACGGCCGCATGTTCGCCCGGGCGGATGCCGAGCGGGCCGAGGCGGCCGGGGCTGGTGGGCGGAGGCGGAGCGGCGGGCATGCCGTATCGGTGCGGCGGCGTTGGGGCGCTGAGTCGGGGCGCTGGGTTGGGACGCTACGCGAGCAGCGTGGCGATCTGCTCGCGCTGCTTCGCGTCGGGCATCCTGCCGAGCGCCGCGCCGAGGTTGTCGCGCATATGGCGCGGATTGGAAGTCGCCGGGATCGCCGCGGTCACCGCCGGATGGCTGACGATGAATTTGAGGAACAGCTGGCCCCAGCTGTTGCAATCGAGTTCGGCGGCCCACTGCGGCAGCTGCCGGCCTTGCACCGCACGGAACAGCCGTCCGTCCTGGAACGGCCGGTTGATCAGCACGCCGATGCCGCGCTGCCGGCACAGCGGCAGCAGCCGCCGTTCGGCCTCGCGCTCGCCCAGCGAATAATTGATCTGCACGAAATCGATCTTCTCGCTGCGCACGATCTGCTCGAGCCGCTCGTGCGCATCGGCGCGATAGTGGGTGACGCCGATATAGCGGGTCTTGCCCTGTTCCTGCAGCCGGCGCAGGAAACGCAGGTTCTCTTCCCAGTCGATCAGGTTGTGGACCTGCAGCAGGTCGACGGTGTCGGTGCCCAGCTCCTGCTGCGAGCGCGCCCATTGCGCGGGCGCGTTGCTGGCGGAGGCGGAGATCTTGGTGGCGAGGAAGACCTGCTTGCGGGCATTGTGCAGGCGCAACAATTCACCGGTCACGGCCTCGGCCGCACCATAGCTGGGCGCGGTATCGAGAACGGCGCCCGGCATCCGCAGCAGCAGCGACATCACCTCGGATAGCGGGCTCTGCTGCAGTCCTTGCGTCGGCGCGTCGAAGGTGTCGGCGGTGCCCAGGCCGATCGCCGGCAGCGTTTCGCGCGTGCCCGGGATAGCGCGGCGCAGTGGGGCCGCGCCTGCCGCGGCCGGCGCGGAAGCGGGACCGGGCTGGGCGCGTACGGCGGGCGTCAGCGTGCCCGCCAGCGCGGCGGAACAGGCAAGGAAGCGGCGACGATCGATGGGCATGGCGTCTCCTGGCGAGCCGGCAACTTCCCGGCCATTGTAGGTAAGACGCGCGGAGTTGGCATTGGGGCGGGATATTGCGGCGCGGGTCGGGGTGAC
>NZ_AMPR02000352.1:0-1720 GCF_000307735.3 Cupriavidus sp. HPC(L)
ATGCGCCGCGAGCGTGCGCCGACCCCGTCGCTGACCGCTGCCGCACCGATGCTGCAGCTGGCCGCGCAGGCGTGCCAGCTCGAAGCCGCCGCGCTGTATCGCTGCGACGGCGAGCGCGTGCTGCCCGAAGCCGTGGCGACCGTCGGGCCCGGCTGCCGGCTCGATGACCGCGATCCGCTGCTGCGCCGCTGCCTGCAAACCCGGCAGCTGGCGCATCGCCGCAGCGACGGTGGCGACGGCGTGCCGAGCCGCTATCTGGCGGTGGCGCCGGTATTGTCCGGCCCCGACCGGCTGCTCGGCGTGCTGGTGGTCGAACGGATGCCGTTCCTCGCGCTGCATCACGACAATCTCGCGCTGCTGCTGGCGCTGCTCGGCTACTACGCCGACGGCGTCGAGCACGCCGCGGCGGCGCGCGCGGTCGAAGATGCGCTGCCCGACTGCCCGCACGATTTCGCGCTCGACTATGCGCGGCTGGCAAGGCTGCGGCGCGACGCGGGCATTCCCAGCACGGTGATCGCGCTGGCCTTCGGCACCGACGAGCACAGCGCGGACTGGTTCGAGCAAACCGTACGCAGCCATCGCGCGCTGGACCTGGCGTGGCCGCGGGAGGGCGGTGCGCAGCGCGTGCTGATGACGCTGATGCCGCTGGCCGATACCGAGGCCGCTACCGGCTATCTGCTGCGGATCGAGCGGATGCTGCAGGCGCAGTTCGGCATCGATTTCGAACGGGGACGGATCGGCGTCCATACGCTGCCGGTGCCGGCCGATGGCGATCCCGAGCCGCTGCGGCGCCTGCTGGGACGCTGTGGCGGCGGTTCGGCAGATGGCCGGCCGGGGAGCGGCCACGATGCTTGAGGTCCCGCTCGTTCTCGCCGGCGTCACGGTGCAGGCAGCCGCGCTGGCGGCGCTGCTGCATGGCGACGGCACTGCCGGCGCGCTGCTGGCGTACCTGGCCATGCAGGCGCTGGCCGCCGCGCTGCTGGCGATGCCGCTGCGGCGATTGCTGTCGCGGCGCGTGCGTGTGCCGTCGGGCGCGACGCTGGTGTATCTGTTTGCCGCGGGCGCCTTCGTTCCGCTCGGCGGCGTGCTGGTTGCGCTGTTTGCCGTGCTGCCTTCGATGCTGGTCGGCATGGCACCGTCTGCCTGGCGGCCCCGCGCCCTCGCGACGCAGCGGGTGGCGCTGGTGTCGCTGCCGGACTTTGCGTCGGGTCCAATGTCGTGCATTGCGCCGCGGACCGACGGCAACGATCGTTCGGCCGTTGCCGCGCGCCGGCCAGCATCCGCGAGCGCCGATGCCGGTGCAGCGGAAGCGCATCGCCTGAGCGCGCTGGCCGCACTGCAAGCGATGCCCGCCCGCAGCGTCAGTCCGCTGCTGCGCGCGTTGCTCGACGACGACGTCGAGGACGTCAGGCTGCTCGCCTACGGCATGCTCGATGCGGCCGAGCAGCGGCTGACGCGCCGGATCCTGCAGGCGCAGGACCGCCTGCATGCGCTGGCCGACGGCGATGCGGCCGGTCGCGCCGCCACGCACGAACAGCTGGCGCAATTGCACTGGGAACTGGTCTATCAGAACCTGGTGCAGGGCGACGTGCGCAGCCACACGCTGGCGCAGGCCGACCTGCACGCCGAGGCCGCGCTGCGGGCGCTGTCGGAAGCGCCGGGCGCGACGACGCTGTACGTACCGGCAGCCGATGGCTCCGGCGTGGCAAGCCCCGTGGCG
>NZ_AMPR02000351.1:0-1723 GCF_000307735.3 Cupriavidus sp. HPC(L)
CGCTGGGCAGCGCGCCTGAAGCGGCGCCGGCCAGCCAGCCGCGCTTCGGACCGTTGCGGCTGGCCGACGGCCGCACCTGCTTCCGGCTGTGGGCGCCCGATATGGCGGCCGAGGGCGAGATTCCCCGGCTCGAGATCCACGACGCCGGCCCAGTGCTGATGACGCCGGCCACCGACGGCTGGTTCGAGGCCACCGTGGCCTGTTGCGAAGGCGCGCGCTACTGGTTCCGTCTTGGCGACGGCACCATCGTGCCGGACCCCGCGTCGCGCGCGCAGGCCGGCGACGTGCACGGCGCCAGCGTGGTCGTCAATCCGGCCGCCTATCAGTGGTGCCATCCGTACTGGCAAGGCCGGCCATGGCACGAAGCGATCGTCTACGAGATGCACGTCGGCCTGTGCGGCGGCTACGCCGGCGCGGCGCGCGAACTGCCGCGGCTGGCGGCGCTCGGCTTTACCGCGGTCGAGCTGATGCCGCTGGCCGAGTTTCCCGGCAGCCGCAACTGGGGCTATGACGGCGTGCTGCCGTTCGCGCCGGAATCGAGCTACGGCACGCCCGACCAGCTGCGGGCGCTGATCGATGCGGCGCACGGCCTGGGCATGATGGTGCTGCTCGATGTGGTCTACAACCACTTCGGCCCCGAGGGCAACTATCTGCCGCGCTACGCCAGCGCCTTCTTCCGCGAGGATGTGCGCACCCCCTGGGGCCCGGCCATCGACTTCCGCCGCCAGGAAGTGCGCGACTTCTTCACCGAGAACGCCAGCTACTGGCTGCAGGACTTCCGCTTCGACGGTCTGCGGCTCGATGCGGTGCACGCCATCGCCGACGAGGGCTGGCTGGCCGAACTGGCGCCCACGCTGCGGCAGCGCTGCGCCGGCCGCCAGATCCATCTGGTGCTGGAGAACGACAACAACGATGCCGCGCTGCTCGCCGGCGGCTACGACGCGCAGTGGAACGATGACGCGCACCACGTGCTGCACGTGCTGCTGACCGGCGAACACGACGGCTATTACGCCGACTATGGCGCGGTGGTCGCGCCCGAATTCGGCGCCGGCGCCGATGCCGCGCATCGCGCCGATTCCGGCAGCCATCCCGGTCCGGACTACGGCCGCGCCTATGACCAGGACGCGGCACCGCGGGGCGACCACCAGCCGCTCGGCCCCACCACCCGCCATCTGGCGCGCGTGCTGGCCGAGGGCTTCGCCTATCAGGGCGAGGCGTCGCCGCATCGCACGCGCGAATCGGGCGGCGACAAGCCCGTCCATCGCGGGCAGCGCAGCGCCGACCTGCCACCGACCGCGTTCATCAGCTTCCTGCAGAACCACGACCAGATCGGCAATCGCGCGTTCGGCGAGCGCATCACGGCGCTGGCCAAGCCGCGCCCGCTGCGCGCCGCGATCGCGCTGCAGCTGTTGTGTCCGCAGATCCCGATGGTGTTCATGGGCGAGGAAGGCGGCACGCAGACGCCCTTCCTCTACTTCACCAGCCATCCGCCGGAACTGGCCGATGCGGTGCGCGAAGGGCGCCGCCGCGAGTTCGGCTCGATGGCGGGCTTTGCCGACGGCGCGCGCGCGGACAGCATTCCGGACCCGAATGCGCCGACCACCTTCGAGGCATCGCGGCCGCAGTTCGATCCGGACGGTGATTGCGCGCAGTACTACAAGTCGCTGATCACGCTGCGCCGGCGCGAGCTGTTGCCGCGCTTGCCCGGCACGCGCTGCGAAGG
>NZ_AMPR02000350.1:0-1731 GCF_000307735.3 Cupriavidus sp. HPC(L)
GCCTTCCACCGCATGGGCGACGGCGGTCATGGAAGAGCGGACGGATTCGCTTGGGCTCTCGGGCAAGGACATGACGGCATTATCGGTCACCTGGCGGCGGAAACGCCACCCGACGCGCAGCGGCGCGGTATGTCGGACCGGGCATCGGGTCCGGCGCGGGGGCAGGCGGGACGGGACGGACGGGCGCGGCCCGACTCTGCTATCGTCGCGCTTTATTCCCGACTTTGTTCCGGATTTTGTTCCCCACTTCGTTGGCGGCTGCGATGGCGTCTGCGTTGACAGCCTCGTCCACGACATCGTCCCACCCTCGCCCCCGCGCACTGAGCTGATTCGATCGTGAAGGTTTTCGGTATCGCCGGCACTTCCGGCAGCGGCAAGACCACCTTGCTGGACCAGTTGATCCCCCGCTTCGTCGCTGCCGGGCTGCGCGTGGCCGGCATCAAACACACCCATCACGGATTCGACCCGGACACCCCGGGCAAGGATTCGTGGCGCATGCGCGAGGCCGGCTGCGCCAATGTGGTGCTGGTCGGCGCGCGCCATCTGACGCTGATGCGCCGCTACGACGAAGGCGTGCCCTCGCCCGAACTGGCCGACGCGCTGGCGGTGCTGCCCGCCGATACCGACCTGGTTCTGGTCGAGGGATACAAGCACAGCGACGTGCCCAAGCTCGAGGTCTATCGTCCCGGCCATGGCCGGCCGCCGCTGTGGCCCGACGTGCCCGGCATCGTCGGCGTCGCCACGGACGACCCCGAGCAGGTGGCCCCGCTGACCCGGCTGCCGGTGCTCGACCTGAACCGGATCGACGCCATCGAAGCCTTCGTACGGCAGCAGGCAGGGCTATAGCTGAAGCGAAAGCTGTAGCGCGGCTTCGCCGCCGGGCCAGCGAACCGCGCGACTAGCCGGCCGCGCCCGCTGTCTCGTCGCTGTGCCGCGGATTGACCTCGGGCACCTGCGGCCGCGCGAGCTCGGCGACCAGCGGCACATGGTCCGAACGCTGGGCCCAGTCGCGTCCGGTCAGCACGCGGGCGCGCTCGATCTCGAAGCCGCGCACATAGATCCGGTCGAGCTGCCACCACGGCATATGGCTCGGAAAGGTATGCAGCCGCGACCCGCGCGCATGCGAGGCCTCCAGCGCGCCGAGCGTATTGCAGATCAGCGCGTCGAGCCGGTGGTTCCAGTCGTTGAAGTCGCCGGCGATCACCAGCGGCGCGTCCGCCGGCACCACGTTGCGCACGCGTTCCACCAGCGCCTCGGCCTGGCGCGCCCGGCTGCGCGCGAACAGGCCGAAATGCACGCAGATCAGATGCGCCTCGATGCCGTGGACATCGGCCACCGCATGCAGCAGCCCGCGCTGCTCGAAGCGATGGTCCGAGATATCGAGGTTCTCCGACATCAGGATCGGATGGCGCGACAGGATCGCGTTGCCGTGATGGCCGTGGTCGTAGACCGCGTTGCGGCCGTAGACCGAATGCGGATAGGCGTCGGTCGCCAGGTAGTTCAGCTGCGTGTAGTCGGAATCGAACAGCGCGGCGGCCACCAGGCGATCGTTGCGGTCCTGCACTTCCTGCAGGAACACGATGTCGGCGTCGACCGTCTGCAGGCCGTCGCGGACGTGCTGGATGCGCGGGCGGCGCGCGAAGCCGGTCAGTCCCTTGTGAATGTTGTAGGTGACCACGCGCAACTTCATCGCGTCCCTCCGGCCTGGCCGGCGCGCTGCCGCGGTAGGGC
>NZ_AMPR02000349.1:0-1742 GCF_000307735.3 Cupriavidus sp. HPC(L)
ACCGCTTATTCGGCGGTGTCGAACTGGGAAAACATGACGCCCGGCGAGCGCGCGACCACGCGCACGCAACTGCTGCTCGGCGGCGTGCAGTTCATGATCAATCCGGTCAGCGGCCGCTGGATTCGCCAGAGCGCGACCGGCGCGCTGACCGGGGTGCGCCACGCCGCGACGGCTTGGCGCGGCACGATGGCGGGCCTGGACCGCGGCGCGCAGGCGCTGTCGACGCTGACGATGCCGCTGCGCAATGCCATGCAGACGCCGCTGGCGGCGGCACGCATGCGCCTGGGTCAATGGCAGGACACGATGGCACAGCGGCTGCCGGCGCTGTCCAGCCTGGCCGGCTTTCCCGGTTCGCTAAGGCGGCAGGGCGCCGATCCCGCCGGCGCGGCAAGGCCGCCGGCGACACCCGGCCCGTCGGCGGCCCAGCCTCGCACGGAAACCCCGCCGCACAGCTATCCCGTGGCCCGTACCCGTTGGCGCGCGGTACAGGACCGGCTCAGCCGCGTCGATACGCTGGGCATGCTGAACTGGCTCGATGCCGGGCGCCGCGGTGCGGCGCAGGCGATCGGCAAGCAGCGCGATGCCGAGGCCAAGCTCGTGCGTGCGGCGCGCGAGACGGCGTTCGAGGACGGCCAGGCGCTGCATCGCTGGCTGTCCGGGCCGCTGCGCCAGCAGATGCGGCGGATCGAGTCGCGCGCGCAGTCGCAGTTGGCGCGCCTGCAACTGGAAGCCGATCCTGCCCGGCAAAACGCGATCGTCCGCGATCTGCGCCGCCTCGATACGGCCGCGCAGCGCCTCGCGACCCGGTGGCATCCGCTGCTGACCATCGGATTGCGGCAGGAGCTGCGGCGCATCGAAGCCAATCAGCGGGATTTCAAGGGCTCGGCCGACGTGCTGGCGCCGCGCGCCGAGGCGATGCGGCATTTGCGTGGCGAGCTCGTGCAATGGCGGGCCGCGCTGCCGTCGCGGCAAGCCGCTCCGACGCGCGACGCCGCGCCCTTGGCCCAGGCACAGGCCCTGGTAACGCGCCTCGGCAGTCATCGTGCCGCGCTGACCGATGGCGCGGCATTGGTCTCAAAGACGCTCGACGCGATGCGCGCCAATCGGGACGCCGTGCTCGACTTCGTGCCCAAGGGCAGCACCAGGCCGGTCCGTGCATCGATCGAGGGCGATATCCATGCGGTTGCGCCGCGCCGCTCCGCCGATCCGAACGCGGCGACGCCGGCCATGCCGGCGCTGCCGCCGCGCTGGCAACGCGCCGTGGCGGCTTCGCTGCGGCAGCGGTTCCGCATGGGGGTGGCCGATGCGGCTACCGGCCTGCTGTGGCTGCAGGCGCGGAGCCTCGGCATGCTGACGCCGCGGGGGTCGCTGCGCCTCGCACCGCAGGGGCGGACAGCGGCGCCCGGCCGTACCCCGGACGGCATGACATGGTCGTCCGTGATGCGATCCGGCCCGGCACGGCCGCACACCGATGGCAACAGGACGTCGCGCAACGGCGCGCTGAACCGCCTCGATGCCGGCCGCGCGATCTTCTATCAGGAGCGCGCCAGCGCGCTGGCGGCAAAGGCGGCCGCCGCCGGCAATACCAAGTCCAAGCTGGCGGCATGGCAGGCCTTCGTCGATGCCGTGGCCGCGCATTCGCCCGACGTCGCCCGGCGCCTCGCCGCCGCGGGCGGCGTGCGTGAGCGCTACCAGGGCGGCGAGGCCGGAACGGTGCGCCGCTGGCAAGGGTTTGTGCCCGG
>NZ_AMPR02000348.1:0-1751 GCF_000307735.3 Cupriavidus sp. HPC(L)
AAGATCGTCATCACGACCGACGTGGTCCGTGCGGAGATCGATACCGCGGGCGGCATCCTGTCTCGTCTCGAACTGCTGCGCCACAAGGACGAGGCCGGCAATCCGGTCGTGCTGTTCCAGCGCAGCGCCGCGCATACCTATATGGCGCGCTCGGGCCTGATCAACGGCGACCTGCCGAACCACACGACGGTGTTCACCGCCGCGCCGGGTGCGCGCGACCTGGGCAATGCCGGTTCGCTCGACGTCGTGCTGACCGCCGAGAAGGACGGCGTGCGCTTCGCCAAGACCTACCGCTTCCAGAAGGGCAGCTATGTCGTCGCGACGCGCTTCGACGTGACCAACAACCGTGCGCAGCCGGTGTCGCCGACGCTGTACATGGAACTGGCGCGCGACGGCAGCCATGTCGAGCAGTCGCAGTTCTACAGCACGTTCACCGGCCCGGCCGTCTACACGGACGCGGACAAGTACCACAAGATCAGCTTCGAAGACATCGCCAAGGGCAAGGTCACGATGCCCGGCCCGTCGGACAACGGCTGGGTTGCGATGGTGCAGCACTACTTCGCCTCGGCCTGGCTGCCGCAGACCGGCAAGCAGCACAGCTTCTACGTCGAGCAGATCGACCCGAACCTGTATCGCGTCGGCGTGCAACAGCCGCTGGGCGAGATCGCGCCGGGTGCGACGGTATCGACCGACGCGCGCCTGTTCGCCGGTCCGCAGGAAGAGCACATGCTCGAGCAGATCGCCCCGGGCCTGGAGCTGGTCAAGGACTATGGCTGGCTGACGATCCTGGCCAAGCCGCTGTTCTGGCTGCTGGAAAAGCTGCACGGCATCCTGGGCAACTGGGGCTGGTCGATCATCGCGCTGACCGTGCTGATCAAGCTGGTGTTCTTCCCGCTGTCCGCGGCGAGCTACAAGTCGATGGGCAAGATGAAGGACCTGCAGCCGCGCATGACGTCGATCCGCGAGCGTTACAAGAACGACCCGCAGAAGATGAACCAGGAGATGATGGCGCTGTACCGCACCGAGAAGGTCAATCCGCTCGGCGGCTGCCTGCCGATCCTGATCCAGATCCCGGTGTTCATCGCGCTGTACTGGGTGCTGCTGTCGTCGGTCGAGATGCGCGGCGCGCCGTGGCTGGGCTGGATCAAGGACCTGTCGGTACCCGACCCGTTCTACATCCTGCCGATCGTGATGGCCGTATCGATGTTCGTGCAGACCAAGCTGAACCCGACGCCGCCGGACCCGATCCAGGCCAAGGTCATGATGATCATGCCGCTGGTGTTCTCGGTGATGTTCTTCTTCTTCCCGGCCGGCCTGGTGCTGTACTGGGTGGTCAACAACATCCTGTCGATCGCGCAGCAATGGCAGATCAACCGGATGCTGGGCAAGGGCAAGACTGCGGCGCCGGCCAAGGGCTGAGCCCGACCGGCACCGCGCCACGACAAGGCCCGACGCGAAAGCGTCGGGCTTTTTCTTTGGGCGGCGCCTGGACCCAAAGACGACCATGCGCCGCTTCAAGCAAGGCCGTTTCCTACACTGTAGCCAGGCGAATTGACAGCGGGCCGGCGCGAGTCACCGGCTCCAAATTGCCGACATGGGCACTCTGACACTGAAACGCCGGATGCGCGCGCTCGACGCCTTTGCCGCGCTGGCCGCCGCCGACCTGCAGCGGATCGCCAGCGCGCTGCGCGCGCTGGACCGGCGCGACCGCCCCGACGACCTGCATGCCCTGCGCGTGGCGGTCCGCCACC
>NZ_AMPR02000347.1:0-1754 GCF_000307735.3 Cupriavidus sp. HPC(L)
GCTCGGCAGCTTGCCGAACAGCCCCTGCGACAGCGCCGACAGGCCGACCAGCTCGCCGCGCAGCGGTACCAGGTTCAGATAGGCCTCGAGGATCTGGCTCTTGCTCCAGCCGCGTTCGAGCCGCGCCGCGCGCCAGGCCTGGCCCATCTTCTGTGCGGCGCTGCGTCCGCCGGCGCCGCGGCGCAGCTCGTCGTCGAGCAGCGCGGCCAGCTGCATCGTCAGCGTCGACGCGCCGCGTGTGCGCGTGTTCCACAGATTGGCCCAGGCCGCGCCGGCCACGCCCTGCCAGTCGACGCCGCTGTGCCGGTAGAAGCGCCGGTCCTCCGACAGCACGATCGCGGTGCGTACCGCCGGCGAGATCTCGTCGAGCGCCACCCATTGCCCGCGCCGCGCGCTGAAATCGGTCCGGACCGTGGCGACCGGCTCGCCATGGCGGTCGCGCACGATCACGTCGGCGCTCCGGTAGCTGTCGCGTACCTGGTCGAAGCCAGGCAGCGTGTCGGCGATCGCCGGCGCCGGCGGTATCGCCGACAGCAGCGCAACAAGCAGCGCCAGCGCGAAGGCCGCGCGCCGGATGCCGGGCCATCGCGTGGCCCGCGTCATGGCCGCCGTCCCGCGACGATGCCGGCGACCAGCAATACCTGGGCCGCGGCATAGGTCCACCAGATGCCCAGCTCGAAACGGTCGAACGGCGACAGGAAGCGCGCGATGCCGATCAGCGCGTCGGACACGACGAAGCACAGCGCGCCGAGCGCGGCCAGCGGCGTCGGCAGCCGCGCCAGTAGCGCCGCGCACGCCATCGCGGTCAGCGCGACGACATAGGCGCAGACCTCGACGCGCAGCGTGCCGAGGTTGGGCCAGAAGCGCCCCAGCAGCGTGCCGACCGTGCCGATCACCGCGCCGCAGGCGAGCAGCCGGTGCGGCCGGTCGTCGCCGACCAGCGGCAGCAGCAGCGCGAGATAGGCCAGATGCGCCAGCAGGAAGAAGCCGAGCCCGCCGACGAAGGAGAACGGCAGCCACGGCGCCGCCAGCAGCAGATCGCCCACCGCGGAGAACAGCAGCGCGGCGACCAGCCAGCGGCGCTCGCGGCGCACCGGATGGAACCACGCCGCCCGCGCCAGCAGCAGCGCCATCGCCGTCTTCCACGCCGGCTGCCAGGCGAAGCTGCCCGTCAGCGGCGTGCCGGGCGGCAGCTCCAGCGCGGCGCTCAGCAGCAGCGCGCCATAGATGGTGCCGGCGACGGCGCCGGCCATCCACCATTCGCGCACGCGCGGCGGCATCGTCCAGCTGCGCCGTTCGAGGACATCGCTCACGAACGCGGCCCCACGGTCAAGCGCGCATTGGGCGCGGCGCCGAACACCTCGGGCGCATACATCGCCTCGACCCGGGTCGGTGGCAGCGCGAACTCGCCGGCGTTGTTCAGCCGCACGGTGTACTCGATGGTCGCCGTGCCCTTGGGCAGATGCGCGTAGTACTCGCGGTAGGCCTGCGGCGTGCGCTCGCTGAAGGCAGGCCAGGCCCCGGTGCGGCGCTCGCCGCGCGTGGCGATCTGCGAGTCGCGGCCCAGGCCGCTGCCCAGGATGGTGGCGCCCGCGGGCACCGGATCGCTGACCACCACCCACGTCATGTCAGCCTGCGCGTCGATCTCCAGCTTGACGCGATAGATGTCGCCGCGCGACCAGCGTCCCGGCGTGGCCTGCTCGACCGCGCTGACGCTGCGGCGGATGCGGTAGCCGGCGGCAATCGGCTCGGCC